>NZ_JAZVJO010000392.1:0-9710 GCF_059453735.1 Peribacillus sp.
AAGGAAGAAATTGCCCGGCAGGCTCCTGAGCAGCTGAATAAGGAAAAGCCGGCACATGGTTAGGAATGTGCCGGGTCTGCGTTATGATGATTGTTTCATCTTTGCTTTAGATGGAATAAATAGTGTTAATACAAATGCGACAATGGCTAAGATGGTCATGAAATAATAGGCATCACTTGATCCTAAGTGAGCCGATAGCTTCAGCATTTGCATTTGGTGTTTCCCTAAAGTACGTTTCCGCATACTTTGTGGTTTGTGTTGTTACGGTCCTATTTAAGCACCTTGGTTCAAAAAATATCCCAAATGATTTTAAAGGACTCCATTGTCATCCAGCGTGAAAGAGGAGAAGCTGTTACTAGGGAAATAACGTTATCGATGGATATTCTCGCAGCCTCCATTCTTGGAATTATCATGTGGTGGCTAAAGGACGGCGTTCATTTTAGATCTGAATATATAGCCAATCAAATTATTGAATTATATCGATAATAAGGCAAAAAGGATGAAGCCTAAGATGGCTTCATCCTTTTTTGTTCTATAACTCATTTAGAGCGGTGCCAAATAAATTAAACTCAGGCACCTTTTCTTTAGTAGAAATTTCATACGTATTCGTTTGTTTAGGAACACAGATTGAATCTTGATCAATATTCATCATTGTTGAATCCTGTTCTTCGTACCAATGATTGATCATGAAAACCATCTCCTACGTTGAATAAAACGATATACATTTTTTGTTGAAGTCTATCCCTGATCACCTGGACTAAATATCGCTGCGTCATTCTCTTTGTTCCATTGGCTTCTGATCGTACTCATCGCACATCATCTCCTTTGGTGAGAAATGCCTCATGCTTTTTAATCACTTATACATACTGCGTATTCGGTCAATCATTCGTGCAAGCCTATCTTGATTCCTACCCTTTATCACCTGGACTAAATACCGCTGCATCATTCTCTTTGTTCCATTGGCTTCTGATTGTACTCATCGCACATCATCTCCTTTGGTTGAAAAATGCCTCCTGCTTTTAATCACTTGCATGAAAAATAGTACCTTGAATCATTCGTGCAGGCTTGTCTTAACGTCTAGCCCTGATCACCCGGACTAAACAACGCTGCGTCATTCTCTTTGTTCCAATGGCTGTTGAACATACTCATCGTACATCATCTCCCTTTGGTGAGAATGTCTTACATTCATACTATACCCCAGTCGTTATATTTAAAACATAAAATGGATATTTTTCTAAAAAATAAACAGGTTATAAATATCTGTTTTTTCTGAATCCAACTGATAATTTTTGGGGAAAGTAGGGTAAATATAAAATGACATAGAAGATAAAGTAGGTAGAAAAGGAGGAGCACATGAGTACTACGAATAATCGATCAGCATACTCCAGTAGAAATATATGGACTGGAATTTTATTTGGGCTCGGTTTAGTTGGTTTTATTGATGAAGTTGTCTTTCATCAGCTGTTACATTGGCATCATTTCTACGACAAGTCAACGACAGACATGGGACTGGTATCGGATGGTTTGTTTCATGCTTTTAGCTGGTTTGCGACTATCGCTTCTTCGTTTTTATTAGCCGACTTGCACCGTAAACAAGCGTATTGGTTCAAAAGATGGTTAGCGGGTGTGTTTCTTGGAGGAGGGGCTTTCCAGTTATATGATGGAACCATCCAGCATAAATTAATGGGGTTACATCAGATTCGCTATGTAGAAAATGTGTATGTGTATGATATAATCTGGAATTTCATTGCTATTGTTATGATTATAATCGGTGTCACCCTCATTATTCGTACACGCGGCAGAAAACATGATGATGGAAAGACTGTTGCCCATGAATCACAGTAATCACAACGAAGTTCATATAAACCAAGCAGGAGAGGCAGGCTCGCAAATTCTTTTAGCACTGCCATTTATCATCGTGTTAATTCTCTATCTTTGTGCTGTATTCATCTCCAATCGTCATCATAAGAAATGGCCTGTAGCTCGAACTGTGTACTGGGTTTCAGGAGTTCTCTCGGCAATACTAGCAGTGGCCGGACCCATAGCAAACCGTGCCCACATAGATTTTACAGCGCATATGCTCGGTCATTTATTCTTAGGGATGCTGGCTCCGTTACTAATGGTTCTAGCTGCTCCAATGACGTTAATGTTGCGAACAATAAGCGTCACTTCAGCAAGACGTCTTACACGTGTTCTAAGGAGTTGGCCGTCTCGGACGTTTACCCATCCTGTTGTGGCATCATTCTTAAATATAGGGGGTCTTTGGTTGTTGTACACGACCAATCTATACGCCCTGATACACGAAAGTAATATGTTGAATTATATTGTTCATTTTCATGTATTTATGGCCGGTTACTTATTCACCGTGTCCATGATTTATATTGACCCAATTCTCCACCGGATTTCTTTTTTATACCGTTCAATCGTCTTAATTATTGCGTTAGCCGGCCATGGTATTTTATCAAAGTACCTCTATACGCACCCGCCTGCTGGAATACCATTAGAACAGGCAAAACAGGGGAGTATGGTTATGTACTATGGCGGAGATATCATTGACCTTATATTAATATTCATTCTATGTTTACAATGGTTTAGAGCAACCAAACCTCGAAGGGAAGCAGCTATGGAGCAAGCTAGTGAATCCGTTCCACAGAACATGATAAAACATCCGTGAGCACTTGATCACGGATGTTTTTTTGCAGTAAAAAACCCTGCTGCAACACGGTATAAACCGAACTACAACAAGGTTTTTCATATAAGTAGTGTCCCAGATAGGAATCGAACCTACGACCTACAGCTTAGGAGGCTGTCGCTCTATCCTGCTGAGCTACTGAGACAGATTAAAAATGTACGATTGATATATTATATTTCTATTCTGCAAATTTATCAAGATATTCGTATTTGGAAACGGGTGTGATTGTGGTGTTTTTCATAATACGCAAAGAAAATCACCGAATATTCATTGATTGTTCATGCTATAATTGGATGATTATGGATGGTGGCAGGTGGGAAAAAGAAGCAAGTAGACCCCAACTATGTGGTGTTTGATTATACAAAGGAAGTATTTCGAAGCCACGAAATGGAAGACCTAGTTGAATTCCTGCACCAATTTTAAGAGATAGGGGAGAAATGATGAGAGATTCGTATAAGTTTGTGCTGTTTGACTTAGATGGAACGATTTCCGATCCGCGGCTTGGCATTGTCCATTCGGTTCAGTACGCAGCTAAAAAGATGAAGCTTCGGGATGTTCAAGCAGCTGAAGTAGAAGCTCATATTGGTCCGCCTCTGCAGGAGACATTCGCTGAAGTATTTGGCTTAGATGAAACAGAGACGAAATCAATGATTAATTTTTACCGCGAATATTTTAAAAATACTGGGATGTTTGAAAATGTTCTTTATCCAGGTGTTCTGGAGCTCTTGGAAACCTTGAAATCGACCAAACGGTTAGTGGTTGCCACGTCAAAACCCACTGAGTTTGCGGAGAAGATAGTATCGTATTTTCAGATTGATAAATATTTTGAACTGGTGGTTGGAAGTAATCTTGATGGGACGAGGACAACAAAGGCAGAAATCATCCGTTATATTCTTGAACAATACGGGGAGTATAAGCCAGAAGAGTTTGTTATGATAGGAGACCGAAAACAGGATATTCATGGAGCCCGTCAAAATGGAATAGATTCGATTGGCGTTACCTACGGGTTTGGTTCACCGGCAGAATTAAGGGAAGCACAGCCAAATCATATTGTGGACACCGTATCGGAGTTAGGGAGCTGTTTTACTCGGTGAAAAAGACCCCCTCACTCGGAAGGGGGAAGGGTTATACAAATAAACGAAGCAGTAAAACAAATGCTAGTCCAGCTATAGAAATAATTGTGTCTAATAGTGTCCACGTTGCAAAGATTTCTTTCATACATAAACCAGAATACTCTTTAAACATCCAGAATCCTGCATCATTAACATGCGAAGCTATTAAACTGCCTGCTCCCAAGCGATGACCCCTGGACCAGGATGGTATCCTCCTGATGCTAACTTAGTTGTTTAATAGACTTCGCTGATAATCGGCAATTCTTGAATAATCTTTCTCTAATATCCTAGATAAGTTAATAAAAATTGGAAGTAATTGTCTGTATTCTATAACGGCCTCTTCTCTTGGCAGATGTTTAAACGTATTGCCGATCATCTCAGAAACAACGTCAAAGGATTCAATTTTCCCCGTTGCATAAAGGCCCAAAATACATGCCCCAAGACAAGAGCTTTCATAGCTTTCTGGGACGACCACTTCCGATTCGAATATATCGGACATCATTTGCCGCCAAACACTCGATCTAGCGAATCCTCCCGTTGCTTGAATCCGTGTTACTGGCCCATCCATGCACTCAGTTAGTGCTAAGAATACGGTATATAGATTGTAGATAACGCCTTCTAATGCGGCTCGAATCATATGTTCCTTTTTGTGCGACATCGTTAGACCAAAAAATGATCCGCGTACATCTGGGTTCCATAAAGGAGCACGTTCACCTGCTAGGTATGGATGAAATAACAATCCATCAGCGCCAGGTCTCACTCGTTCAGCGATTCTAGTTAAGACTTCATACGGATCGATTCCTAGTCGTTTGGCTGTTTCGATTTCTGAAGAAGCAAATTCATCTCTGATCCAGCGCAGGACCATTCCGCCATTATTTACGGGACCGCCAATAACCCAATGTTTTTCTGTTAGGGCGTAGCAAAAAATTCGTCCTTTTTCATCTGTTTGTGGTTCATTAATAATGGTGCGTATAGCGCCGCTTGTCCCAATGGTGACCGCAATTTCGCCTTTTCTAATTGCATTGACACCTAGGTTAGAGAGAACACCATCGCTTGCCCCAATCACAAAAGGTGTTTGTTGAGCTATTCCCATTTCTTTGGCTAGAGACGGATTACAACCGCTGAAAATTTTGGTTGTCGGTACAAGCTCAGACAATTGGGACCGAGTGATCCCTGCGATTTGTAACGCTTCTTCATCCCAATCTAGTGATTTAAGATTCATCATGCCCGTTGCTGAAGCTAGAGAATGATCGATTACGTACTGATCAAAAAACTTTTTAAATATATATTCCTTAATGCCAATGTATTTTGCAGCTTTGGAGGCGATATCAGGGAATTCATTGACCAACCAAGCAATTTTGGACAATGGTGACATCGGATGAATGGGTGTTCCGGTTCGTTTATAGATTTCATGCCCATTCAACTCGTTTTTGATTTTACGAGACCATGCTTCACTTCGATTATCAGCCCACGTAATGCACGGTGTCAGTGGTTTATCTTGTTCATCCATTGCAATGACGCTATGCATAGCACTGCTAAATGAAATAAAGGAGGGTGCCTTATCAGAATGAAACTTCATAATTTTTGAAAGGGCTTGCAATACAGCTTGGAAAATTTCCTCTGGGTTTTGTTCAGCTGTGGAACTATCAGGTGTGTGAAGAGGGTAGCCGATATTTTCTTGCTGGATGACTTCACCTTTTTCACTAAATAAAACAGCCTTCGTACTCGTTGTACCGATATCTATACCTACCATATAGTTAGTCATTATCAAGCCCAACTCCTTTAGCTAGCATTTGCTGTGACATCCATAAATCGTCTACTTTTCCTTGAACATCATCGAAATTTTTATGTAAAGATTTAATCATGAGCGATCGGTCTTTTGTTTTAATCGCTTCAATATAAAGGGCGTGGTTTTTCATAATTCGTGTGAAGTCATTATATGTTTCTTGGAAGCGACCCCGCATTGACAAGAGAATAAAGCTTTCCATGACTGGTTTTAAATTGTTCCAAATCATTAAGATATGGGAGTGGTTGACTGATCGGATTATCGTTTCATGGAATAAAAGATCATGATATGAAAATTCGTCTGCATCGCGATATTTTATAGCAACGTGCATCATTTCAAGAATTTTGCTAAGTTCCTTGGTTAATTCGTCCGTGTCTATCCTTACAAGGCGTTCAAATACAAACGATTCAATAAGGAGACGCACATCGTAAATTTCATTAATGTCTTTTTCTGTTAAACCAATAACAACAGCACCCATTCTTTCTAGACGAATGATGTTTTCAGACGCTAGTTTCTTCAGTGCTTCCCGGACAGGGGAACGACTTGCAGCAAAATCTGCTGCCAATTTATTTTCCGACAGTATGGCACCGCTTTCAATTCGTCCGGCGATAATACGCATTCTAAGTTCACATGTTATCCGGTCACCCACTGTTGACTTTAACAGCCATTTTTCAGGGTATAGGAAATTAGTTGATTCAGACATGATGTCACCTTCTTTAATTATTCATTCTAGTACACTTGTATACAAGTATTATAATTAAACTTATTTTTATTGCAAGCGCTTTATTTAGCTATTCAGAACATTTCTAAGGTAAAATTAGATAGGGATAGTGTCTAAGTACGTTGTTACATTTTTGTTAGGAAGTTCGTTCGATATACAGGTTATAGTGTATAATCGACATACATAAAAAAATCACATAAGTTAAGAAATAGGTGTCTTTTTGATAAAGACTTAAAAGGGAAGTTGGTGTCATTCCAACGCGGTCCCGCCACTGTAAATGGGTGTAAACGGCATAGCCACTGTAGTTAACTATGGGAAGGCGTCGTGTGCAATACCCATGAGCCAGGAGACCTGCCTATTTTCGTGCACTTTTTAAACCTGCGAGGATAGGTTGGTGTGTGGCTTTTTCTACTTGTCATAATCGGCCATACAACAATCTCCAATTCATATTGGGGATTTTTTATTTGTGCAGCAAAGACTGGGAGGGTTTTAGAAATGAAAAAATTATGTATGAAGCTAGTTGCAGGACTAATAGTAATGGGAATCTTGACTGGCTGCGGCAGTGAAGTGGAGGAGAAGCAGCAACAGGCAGCTTCTGAGATTGATAAGGGTAAATCAGCAGTATTTCCTGTAACACTGACGGATGCAACGGGTGAGCAGGTCACCATTGAACGGGAACCTGAAAAAATTGTATCGCTCATTCCTAGTAATACGGAGATAGCGTTTGCCATGGATTTAGGTGAAAAAATTGTCGGTGTTTCAGATTACGATAATTATCCGAAAGAAACCGCTGATATCGAGAAAATAGGCGACCTAGAATTTAATGTGGAAAAAATCATTTCACTGAGTCCAGATCTAGTGCTGGCGCATGCATCTACAGCCGATAGTGCAGCAGACGGTCTCCAACAAATTAAGGATTCGGGTATTTCAGTGGTTGTCATCAATGATGCTGGGAACTTCAAGGGTGTCTATTCATCCATAGAAATGATTGGTAAGGCAACAGGAGCCGGTAACAAGGCAAAAAGTCTTATTGATGAAATGAAGCAAAAGTTAAGTGAAATTGAAGAAAAAGCTGCAGAGATAAAACAACATAAACAAAAAAAAGTATTAGTTGAAGTTTCGGGACCTCCGGAAGTGTATGTGACCGGAAAAAACACCTTTGTAGATGAAATGTTGCAGCTGATTAATGCGGAAAATGCCGCAGCAGATCAAGAGGGCTGGGCTAAGGTGGAAGAGGAATCGATGATTAAAGAGAACCCCGATGTCATTATTACAACGTATGGTCGATATGTAGAAGATGTAACAAGTGATATATTGAACCGCAATGGCTGGAAAGCAGTCACCGCCATTAAAGAAAAACAGGTTGTTGACGTGGATGAAGATCTTGTCACGCGTTCAGGTCCAAGGCTGGCAGAGGGAGTAGAGGAACTTGCTAAAGCGGTCTATCCAGACGTATTTAAGTAATAAACTGTACATCTACTTACTCGCAGTCACTTTTTTGCTAGCTTCTGTAATTGCAGGAATATCGATAGGCGCGGTTTCCGTGCCTATCATGGATCTTTTGAAAATTCTTGCTAAAGAAATCCTGCACTTCCCTATAGAACAGACGAATGAAATGTATACCAATATTGTCATGAACATCCGACTGCCGCGAGTTATTTTAGCCGGACTTGTTGGAGCTTCATTGGCTATTTCGGGAGCTGCTTTTCAGGGGCTTTTACGTAATCCGTTAGCAGATCCATATACACTTGGTGTCTCATCAGGTGCGTCCTTAGGTGCGGTTATCGTGTTGTTTTTCTCACTCTCTTTGCCGTTCATCGGATCATTTACACTACCAGTGTTCAGTGTTTCGTTTTCTTTTGCGACGATTTTTGCTGTTCTGTTTTTTGCTCGGAAAATTGATAGGTCAATGAAGGTTGAGTCGATTATTTTAACTGGGATTATTTTCAGCTCATTTCTTGGGGCCTTTATTTCGATGATGATTGCGTTAACAGGCAATGAACTCCGGCAAATTATCGGGTGGCTGCTGGGTAGTGTTTCGATGCGCGGCTGGAGTTATATCACGATTATCCTGCCTTTCTTCCTAGTTGGTGTACTAGTCTTGATGCTGAATGCAAAGGAATTGAATGCTCTATCCTTTGGGGAAGACAGGGCACAGCATCTGGGTGTAAATGTGAAACGCCGCAAGCTGACAATTCTCACTGCCGGTGCATTGCTGACTGGGGCAGCCGTAGCGGTCTCAGGAACGATTGGTTTTGTCGGTCTTGTCGTGCCGCATTTTATCCGGCAGTTATGCGGTCCCGATCATAAACATTTACTGCCGCTTTCTCTACTCTCCGGAGGTGGATTTTTAATTTTCGCTGACCTTGTATCAAGGACCATCATCGCGCCGACTGAATTACCGATTGGCGTCATTACTGCCTTGATTGGCGCTCCTGTTTTTGCGGCGATATTAATGAAAAACAGAACAGGAAGAAGGAGATAACATGCTTAAGGTAAAAGGGCTGATCGGAGGATACGCTGCAGAACCAGTCATTCACTCCCTATCCTTTGATGTTCGTAAGGGGGAATTATTCGGAATTCTTGGACCGAATGGCAGCGGAAAAACGACATTATTACATATGATAAGCGGGATTATGCGTTCAGACACTGGCAGCATTTATATAAAGGATTTACCCATCCAGAGCTATTCTGCGAAGCAGCTGGCAAGGACGGTGGCAGTGCTGCCACAGCATTCTTCCCAAACCTTTTCCTACTCTGTGAAAGAAACGGTTTCGCTTGGCCGTTATGCTCATCAATCGGGCTGGCTGAATACCTGGACGGAGGAGGATGAACGGATCGTCCAAGAGGTAATGGAGCAGACTGGTGTTCTAGCCTTTCAGGATAAAAGTATGAATGAGCTGTCAGGTGGTGAAATACAACGGGTAATGCTGTCACAAGCCTTGGCGCAGCAACCAGAAATTCTTTTGCTTGATGAACCGACCAATCACTTAGATCTCTCCTATCAAAAAGATTTGCTCGATATGATGAAGAAATGGTCCGTGGAGAAGGGCTTAACTGTTATCTCGATTTTTCACGATTTGAATTTAGCCGCTCTGTATTGTGATAATCTCCTGCTCTTAGAAAAAGGAAGAATTCAAATCATTGATACTCCGAATAATGTGCTCCAACAGGAGCGGATTCAGCATGTATATAAGACCGAAATTGAAAAGCACCCACACCCTGTGCTGCCGAAGCCTCAAATGTTTATCGTTCCTGATAAGCAGGCAGGTGATGATCAGGAAATCAAAATAGATCAGCGGTATTTGACGCAATCTGAAGAGTACATATCTCTACATTCACCTATCCCGCTGCGTACGATGTCTTCCGGAGTCACAGGAGCTGGTACCGGCTGGTATG
>NZ_JAZVJO010000393.1:0-20862 GCF_059453735.1 Peribacillus sp.
AATTCCTCGTTTGTTCGTAAATTTTCCATTTGCTTGCCGAGATTCTTCATTTCTTTCATATCTGGAGCCATCGAACTATTTTCTGGGACTTCTTCGTTTTTACTCATTAAAATCACCTCTGTTTTTCTATACCCGTTTTTACATAATTTAACCAATTAAAATGGATATATGCAGAAGTTCCTTCATAGTCAATCGCTCACCATTATGAACACAAGAACTTCTATTGCCAACCATATTTGATTGTCCAATGAAAATTTACTCACTTATAGATAATGCTTTTGGAATTTGATGATTTGCCATTACTTCAAAAAAGTCAATAATATGTGAATGATCCTTCATTGCATTACCATTGGCAACCTGGGAGCTGAAAATTTCCCTAACCTGGGTCGTAATAGGTAAAGGAACACCAAATGTAGCAGCCGTTGCCTTGACATTATTCAAATCCTTAAAGTTAATTTCAATTCGTCCACCAGGCTTGAAATTCCTTTCGATAATTTTGGGCATTTTAGCATCCATTACGGCGCTTCCAGCCAATCCTCCCCTGATTGCTTGGTATAACTTATTCAAGTCTATGCCTGCCTTACTGGCGAAAACTCCCGCTTCTGATAATGCAGCAAGGTGGATACTCACGATAATTTGGTTAGCCAGTTTTGCGATGGATCCTGCTCCGCATTCTCCAACATGGACGACATTAGTTCCCATGCATTGGAATAGCGGCAATACTTTATTAAATTCTCCATCGTTTCCACCAACCATAATTGAAAGAGTTCCTTCAATAGCCATCGGTTCTCCTCCGCTTACCGGTGCATCAAGAAAAGAAATTCCAAACTCTTTCAATCCCTCCGAGAAGGATTTAGAGTCGTCATAGGAGACAGAACTCATATCAATAACAATTGTTCCTGGCTTCGCACTTCTTGCTACGCCCTCATCTGAAAATAAAACCTGTTGCACGTGTATGGTTGCTGGCAGCATTGTAAAAAGGATATCGGATTTTTCCGATATTTCCTTCACGGATTCACAACCAAAGCCTCCATCCTTTTCTAATTCAGAGAGTGCAGCCTTGTTTACATCAAATAGATAGGTTTCATACCCTTTATTAATAATGTTTCTTGCCATGGGTTTTCCCATGATGCCTACCCCAATAAATCCTACTTTCATTCCAAAACCTCCTTTATAGTATTAATTTAATACTATTTTAGATTAAAAGTTTCGATTTGTACACAAAATGATAAAATAAAAAAAATTATGAAATGAAATGATAAAACTATAAAGAAATAACAGTAATAGCAGTAAATATTACACTAAAACTCCCGATTATCAATAAACTAACGAATAAATTCTAGTGATTTAATGAAAATAAATGAAAGCATTCTTGTATTAAACGAAAAAATATAATAATATTTATTTAAGAAATGGAAAATTGAAGGGGGTATTGAAATTGCGGATAGGCATTGGCAGTGATCACATCGGGTTTGACTTCAAGGAAGAGATTAAGAGATTCGTAGAAGAAAGGGGCCATACCGTTCTAGATTTCGGATGTTATGCAAAAGATCCCATTGATTACCCTGATGTGGCTTTTGAAGTGGCAGATGCGATTACTAAGGAAAAAGTTGAACGCGGGATTTTAATATGCGGTACAGGTATTGGTGTTGCAATCGCCGCAGGAAAATATCCAGGCATTCGTGCAGCCCTTACACATGATACTTATTCAGCAGAAAGGGCGCAGCTAAGCAACAATGCCCAAATTATAACAATGGGTGCACAAATCATAGGGATTGAAGTCGGAAAGAAAGTTGCTGAAGCATATATAAATTCCCATTGGGCCGGCGGGTCTGAAAGAAAGGTAAATAAAATTATTCAAAAAGAGAATTCCTTTTTAGGCCATCTTGAAAATGGTGCAGCGGGAACCAGCTGTGATTAAGCAGCAAGGGAGCATGGCCGGCCTTCATTCCAAGGATTCAATCTTTATGAACCCTTGGAATGAAGGCGTTTCCGCTCTGCTATTCTTTTGGGGGCAAGTCGAAGAAGAAATCTTTTTTATTCAGAAGTGACAATAATATTAATTCCCTTTAACGATGGATGATTAAGAGTTTCCTCATCCATAACAAGGTCTGTGATAATTGTGTCAATTTGGTCAGTTTTTGCAAAAACAGCACTCGAGTTAAATCCAATTTTCGTATGATCAATCAGAGCGATGACCATTTTCGCTTTATTTACCATATCCTTTTTTAGCTGGACCTCATATAAATTAAAGTCACTCATCCCGGTTTCCGGAGTAAAACCATTAGCTGATGTAAACATAATATCAATATTAACCTGATCCAAAATATTAGCCCCCATTATCCCCTCAATGGAAGATGAACCCTTCGTCATCATCCCACCGATGAGAATAACCGTAATATGAGGGCTTTCGTTTAATTCCATGGCAGTCTTGATGCTGCTAGTGACAACGGTAAGGCGAATGGATTGATCCTTTAAGTAACGAGCCAATGCAAGTGTAGTTGAACTTGCATCCAATAAAATGCACTGTTCTTTTTCAATAAAGTGAAAAGCCTTTTCAGCAATTAGTGATTTTTCCTTTTGATTCCTTTTGACTCGGGCTGAGAAACTGGTTTCACTACTTTTCATTTCATTAAGAATAGCACCTCCGTGTGTTCTGGTCAGTAGACCTTCCTTTTCCATTTTATTTAAATCGGAACGAAGGGTAGCTTCTGACACACCCAGGCTGTTTGCAAGCTCCAAGACTGTCAAACGCTGTTTTTCATTCAATAATTCAATAATTTTGCTTCTTCTTTCGGTTACAAACATTTTCATAATTTTTCCGTCCTTTGAGTTTTGAATATATAAATTAAATAGTAAGTGTTTTTCACCCTGTTATCAACAAAAAATAAAATATTATTAGTTTATTGTTATCATTTTCAATCAATAATTTTCGTTGTCTTTTGATTAGAAGAAAAATGTTGACTTCATGCTTGCATCTGAATATGATAAAGTAAATAATTTTAAAAATTGAAAATATTGGAAGCGTGCTCATCAAGCACTTTTTAGGGGGAATTGAGGATGAACGTTAAATTCGGATGTCAAGGTTCTACCTGGATGCTGGATTATGATATTGAATCAGATATGCTGGATAAAATTATGGATGATGTCAAAGGAGGTGGATTTACGGGGCTCGACATGCAAGTGACGCTGCTTGGGCGTTATCAGCATAATCCTGCGCTGTTAAAAGAGGAACTTGATAATAGAGGCCTTGAACTAGCTGCACTAACACTTCCGATGGCATTCATAGGAGGAAAGCAATCTTTGGAGGAAAAAGAAAAAGCTGATTACTACATAAATTATTTAAAACATTTCCCAGGGGCAATCATGAATGTGCCTTCCAGGGTCGGGCCGAACCGTGACAATCTGGCTCAGAGACAAAAGGAAATCATTTTGGGAATGAATGAACTTGGAAAGCATGCGTTTGAAAATGGAATTACCACTTCCATGCACCCTATTTCCTATAAGACCTCTTATTGGAGATTTGAGGATGATTACAGAATACTCCTTGAAGGGCTTGATCCGAGATATATGGGATATACTCCGGATGCTGGGCACATTACTTTTGGCGGTATGGATGCCGTGAAGATATTCAAAGAATATCTGCCGCTCATAAAACATGTTCACTTCAAAGATGCTTCCGTAAATTACGAGTGGAAGAAGATGGGTGAAGGTGATATTGATTTTGCTGGCTGCGTAAAGGTACTTAAAGAGGGCGGTTATAAAGGCTGGATCATGGTGGAAGAAGAAACTCCGGAAGCACAATTGAAAACAACTGAGACCATCGCAGATATTGGAAAGTACGTAAAGAAAGAATTATACCCGATTCTAGGGATGAATCAAGTAAAAGCATAACATCGCAGTTTTATATAAATGGAGATTTAGAGCTTACAATACGTTTTTTGAAAGGAGCAATTTAAGTGAAAAAACTTATTAACAATCCGACTTATGTCGTTGAAGAAATGCTTGATGGCTATCTAAAAGCACATTCTAATTACATCAAAGTTCTCCCAGAAAATGATCGGGCATTGGTTACTGCAAGGCCTACACGTGAGGGAAAGGTAGGCGTACTGATCGGTGGAGGTTCAGGACATGAACCTGGGTTTTTAGGATATGTCGGTGACGGTATGGCAGATGGCGTTGCAGTCGGCAATATTTTTGCATCCCCGCCTCCTTCGCCTATCCTAGAAGTGACAAAAGCAATCGATAAGGGTGCAGGAGTGGTTTACCTTTACGGAAATTACGCAGGAGATGTCATGAACTTCGGTATGGCGGCTGAGCTCGCTGATATGGAAGGCATCAAAGTAGAAATGGTCCTTGGCAATGATGATGTTGCCTCGGCTCCTATAGAAGAGAAACATAGACGCCGCGGCATTGCCGGAGAACTTTTCGTATTCAAAACAGCTGGGGCAGCAGCGGACCTTGGGTATTCCCTTGAAAATGTTGCAAGGATTGCTCGGAACACAAATGAAAATACCCGCTCGATGGGTGTAGGTTTAACACCATGTTCATTGCCTCAAACAGGCAAGCCAAGCTTTGAATTAAATGATGATGAAATGGAAATCGGCCTGGGACACCACGGTGAACCGGGAATCAAGAAGGTAAAGCTTCAGACAGCCAATGCCGTGGCTGACGAGCTTCTGGGAGCAATCCTGGAAGACATGCCTCTAAACGAAGGAGAAGAAGTGGCTGTATTAGTGAATGGCCTCGGCTCCACTCCAAACATGGAACTCTACATTATGTTTAGAAGAGTAGAACAAATTCTTCAAGAAAAAGGCATTAAAATTTACCGTTCTTATATTGGGGATTATATCACTTCCCTTGAAATGGGTGGATGTTCAATTACCATTACAAAATTGGACAACGAGCTGAAAACCATGATCGACCATCCGGTAGATACTCCCATGTTTGTCCAGAAGTAAGGAGGCCTAAGACTATGCAAATAACAGCAGCTGAATTTATTGATTACTTTAAACTCGTAGTCGAAGTGATTGAAAAAGAAAAAGACTATCTTTGTGAGCTTGATCGCAAATTAGGTGATGGTGACCATGGAGTGACCATGTCGATCGGCTGGCAGGCAGTTAACCAGAAACTGAATAACGAACTTACGAGTGAAACTGATTGTGGAAAGATCAGTTCAACCATCGGAATGACTTTTTTGAATGCCGTGGGTTCCTCAGTAGGACCGCTATATGCAACAGGATTCCTCCGGGGTGGAAAGGCTGTGGCTCAAAAGTCAGAACTAACCGACCAAGACTTGGTTGATTACTGGATGGCATTTATTAATGGCATAAAAGAACGTGGACAAGCGAAAGTCGGAGACAAGACCATGATTGACACTCTTGACCCGGCACTCGATGCTTTACAAGCAAGCACTTCAACGGATTTTTTGGAAGCGTTTCCTAAAGCAGTTGACGCAGCGAAAAAAGGGATGAATTCTACTGCAGACTTGATAGCAAAAATTGGCCGCTCAAGCCGCCTGGGAGAACGTTCGATTGGCTTCCAAGATCCAGGAGCGACTTCCTCTTACCTCATCCTTGCTACTTTCCTTGAGTTTGTCAATGAAAAGCAAGCATTGTAATTCATATATATCATTGTAATTCTACCTGCCAAACTACATTATCAAGGAAGGATGTCATTCGATGAGTCAAATCGTTAATCCGGTATTGCCGGGATTCAATCCGGACCCCTCATTTTTAAGAGTAGGCGGGACCCATAGGAATATCATCTTTCATTCTGTCTGATCGGAATAATGCAATTAAAATAATACCTTCCAAAAATAACGGCTGTAATAATGAAAAGGCTTATTGTTCAAGTTAAAGAAATACTATTAAGACTTGGTTTTACTAATAAATATTGTCTCATCCCTATACATACATTTCCTTATTTTGGGTATAGTTAATTATGTGTATCCAGAAAAGGGGGAACCAAACGATGCTTACTACAACAATGTATGTAAAGGAAGCCACCACTGACGGTCCAATTCAAAATATCCAAACAATCTTGCAGCAAACTGATGGAATAGAGCGCGCCATGATTGATGTTGATGACGGCGAAATAAAAATTGAGTATCATCCCGAAAAAATTTCTCCACAGCTTATTACGGTATTAATCGAACAAAATGGATTACATGTTCGAACTGAAAAATAATGAATTCTTCCTTTAACAGCCCTTTTCGTAAAAAGGACTGTTTTTTTATTATTGGTATTGTTTTAAAATTTCTTGGAGCTTCATGGCAAGACCCATTTGACCATCAAGCTTTAACTTGCCGGTCATAAAAGCGAGGGTAGTATTTAATTCATCTTTTAAGAGTTTCGAAAAATTACTATCCGATAGTTTTAGTGTTACATCGGGCTCTTTGCTCGGATTTTCAACAACAACTACCTGCCCATCTTGAAGAATCATTTGAATGGTTCCGCTTTCATCTAATTCCACTTGAAATACTCGATTCTTTTGATCTTGAATATGCACAGGATTATCGTTCATTTTTTTCGCTAATTCATGTAATTCAGCTACCACACTCATCATATTACCCCCAAACAAGATTTATAAGAAAATATTACCATAAATAACCTTTAGGATGGTAGTTATTTAGTTATCTAGATTCCTTATCAGCTAAAAACCTGCCAGGGTTCTGGCAGGTTTTTTTCTCAGCGATTTAATAAACTTCCAACATATTTCAATAAATCATTGGCAGATGTTGAGTTGTATCCATGTTCCTCAATAAGACGTGCGACTACTTCATTAACCTTCTTAAGCTGTCGTTCATCTGGTGTTTTGGTTGAGGTTGTGATTTTAACCACATCCTTAAGGTCAGCGAACAATTTCTTTTGAATGGCTTCACGAAGGCGATCGTGGGAATTGTAATCGAACCGTTTGCCTTTACGGGCATAAGCAGAGATTCGAATTAAGATTTCCTCACGAAATGCTTTTTTAGCATTTTCAGAAATGCCAATTTGTTCTTCAATAGAACGCATTAGTTTTTCATCAGGTGAAAGTTCTTCTCCTGTCAGCGGGTCATGTAATCTGGATTTATTGCAATATGCTTCAACATTATCTAAATAATTATCCATCATTGTTTTAGCCGATTCCTCATACGAATAGACAAATGCTTTTTGGACTTCATTCTTCGCAATAGAATCATATTCCTTACGGGCAACGGAAATGTGGTTCAAGTATTTATCCCGTAATTCTGCACTGATAGAAGGATGCTGATCAAGTCCATCCTTCAAAGATAATAATACATCCAATGCATTAATGGATGGTATTTCCTTTCGGATGATCGTCGATGAAATTCGATTAATGACATAACGTGGATCAATTCCACTCATGCCCTCATCCTGGTATTCCTTCTTCAATTCAGCAATATCAGAAGAATTGAACCCTTCTACATTTTCTCCATCATAGAGACGGAGCTTCTTAACTAAATCGATATCACCCTTTTTAGGTTCCTTTAAGCGAGTTAAAATACTAAAAGTTGCTGCTACTCTTAATGTGTGCGGGGCAATATGAACCTCTGAAACATCACTTTCGTGAATCATTTTCTCATAAATTTTTTCTTCTTCCGTCACCTTCAAATTATATGGAACAGGCATAACGATAATCCGTGAATGAAGGGCTTCGTTTTTCTTATTTGAAATAAATGATTTATACTCAGTTTCATTTGTATGGGCAACAATTAATTCATCAGCACTAATTAACGCAAAACGGCCAGCTTTAAAATTACCTTCCTGCGTTAGTGACAATAGATGCCAGAGGAACTTTTCATCACACTTCAGCATTTCCTGAAACTCCATCATCCCGCGATTTGCTTTATTCAGCTCTCCATCAAAACGGTAAGCTCGTGGATCTGATTCAGAACCAAATTCGGCTATGGTTGAGAAATCGATGCTTCCTGTCAAATCGGCTATATCCTGAGACTTAGGATCAGAAGGACTAAAGGTACCTATTCCAATCCGTTTATCTTCAGAAAGGAAAATACGTTCAACCAATACGTCCTCAATTCGATTTCCAAACTCTTTTTCGAGTCTCATTAAATTGAGTGGTGATAAATTCCCTTCAATTCGAATTCCATATTCTTCAAAGAAATCATCTCGAAGGATATGCGGAATTAAATGAAGAGGGTCCTCATGCATGGGGCAGCCTTTAATAGCATAAATGGCACCCTGACTCTGAAGGGTATACGATTCTAACCCCCGTTTTAATAATGAAACAAGAGTTGATTTCCCTCCAGATACCGGTCCCATTAATAATAAAATCCGTTTACGAACATCAAGACGTTTTGCCGCAGGATGGAAATATTCTTCAACTAAACGCTCTAATGATTCTTCCAATCCAAACAGCTGTCCACTAAAAAAATTGTATTTTTTATGGCCATTGACCTCTTCAATTCCAGCATCTTTGATCATGTTATACACACGTGAATGTGCAGACTGAGCAACCAGCGGCTGTTTTTGGATAATATCCAAATATTCTGCAAAGGTACCTTCCCATTTTAGCTTTTGCTCTTCTTCTCGAAACCTGCCAATCTTTCTTAATATATCCATTTTCAGTACCTCCCCCTGTTACCTTTCAGAGACTACTTTAATCTATGCTTGGATTTGCCTAAACATGAATAAGGAACAGAAAAAGGTTGTTTTCGGTGTGCCAGATTACACTTCTTTTCTTTGGAAATACGTAAAACCGCTAACGAAAAAGAGAAAAAAACTACTCACAACCACCCCATATAACGTTGCATCAAAAACTGGCAATCCTCCAGCTTTGTCTGTCCATGAAAAAGCAGCTAGAAAAGGCTGTGCCCAAGGATAATAAGGAGCAAATTTTTCCGAATTCACAATTAAAATGTTGGGCAGTGTAAAAATCACATTTAATGCCATTGGTGCGGCGAAACTTGACCAAATAGTAGAAACGAAAAGCTGCAGCGCTGCCAGCGGCAAACTAGCAAGCAGCGATCCACCAACACCCAAAAGGAATAATTCCCAAGGAATATCTCCTGGAAACCCTTTTATCCAACCGGTTATCAATAGAACGGCCAAGAATAACAGCTGGGTCAACATAAGGAGTAATGCAACGATCAAAAACTTGGCTGTATAAACTACACCCCGGGATACTGGCTGTGCAAGCAATTGCTTCCACCCTCCCTCTATATGCTCAAATCGGCATGAACAGCTTGAAAAGATTCCCGCTAAAAGCGGCAGAAATAAAACTGAATGAGTGATATTCATATGAACCATTAACTGCTCCCATTGAAAAGGACCTTCGATGGCAATTCCTAGACCTATTAACGCAGCAAGTAACGGACTCACCAATGTTAAACACCATATTGAAGATTTCTGCATCTTGAGCAGCTCTGCATGAAACATCCGAAGCATTTAAAGCACATCCCTTCGGTAAAAATCCAGAAGGCCAACTAGATAGACTAAGAGTCCTGTCAATACTCCGGCTGCAGCTGAATACTCGAACTTTCCCCAGCTGTTTTCAAGAAAGAGCCATTTATACGGAACCCAATCAGGCATAATGACCCCATATAAAGATAGAATTGTTCCGATAATCCCACATGTCAGTGCGATTGCTTGATTTTTTACTACAATGGAAAGCCACGTATGCAGAGCTGCAAAAGGCAATGCCGCAAGAAACGGATAATAGGAGATTTTCAAAAGGTATACTAACGGAATCTTAGTCCCAAAACCTAACGATGATCCTAAACAAATAAGCCCAAGTCCTAAGCATGTGCAGGAAATAAACAGCAAGAACGTAAGCAGCATAAATTTCGCAGTAAACAAACTACATTTTGAAACTGGCAGAGCCAGCATCTGTTTCCAAGAATTTGTTTGATGCTCAATACCAGCCAAAATAGAAGCAACAATAGCTAGTCCCATCATTAACGCAGGAACAGCAAGTATCCTTGATTCATTAATTAACCCGCCCCATAGGTCATCCTGATATTGCTTAGTCAGCCAATCATACCGAAGCAGAAAATTAAATGCCTCTAAACCCACTACTCCCGCTGGTCCAAGAAACACAAGAAACCATACCCACTTTTTCTTCATCTTTAAGGTATCTATTAAAAGAAAACGAATCATTAAAGACTTGCCTCCCCATTTGTAATGGTTAGGAAAATTTCTTCTAAGGATTGCTTTTCTTCTTGAACTCGGTATATCTCATACTTGTGACTGATAATTACGTCAACCATTGCAGCAACTTTTGCATCTGCAAGATAGTCTACATACACAATCCCTTCTTCATTTACAGCATGACTGCTATTGATTAACATCCTGACTGCTTCTGGATCGTTAACATGGAAGCCTATTCGACTCATCGATCTTTTTCTTATTTCTTCAATAGAGTTTTGAAAAACTAAACGCCCTTTCGCAATGATTCCAAGCTGGGTAGCCATCAGGTCGATTTCTGATAATAGATGACTCGAAACAAGAACCGTTGTGCCATGCTCCTTCGGCAATGACCTAATTAATTCGCGGATCTCATGGATTCCAGATGGATCGAGTCCATTTGTCGGTTCATCAAGAATTAAAAGCTCAGGATTTCCAAGCATGGCCGCAGCAATACCGAGCCGTTGTTTCATACCAAGAGAAAAACCCTTAACTGGACGTGTCGCTTCCCTGTTTAATCGAACAATCGAGAGCACTTCATCGATTCTTGTTTTGGGTAACTCTAGAAGTCTACGAAGCACCTCTAAGTTTTCATAAGCTGATAAATGACCATAGTAAGACGGCGACTCTACCAGTGAACCTGTTTTTTTCAAAATAAAAGATTTATTATCCTGCAGGTTCTTCCCGAACATTTCAATTGTTCCACTGCTCGGTCTGGCAAGCCCGAGTAACATTCGAATCGTAGTTGTTTTCCCAGCACCATTAGGCCCTAAAAAACCATAAATTTCTCCCTGCTTAATTTGTAAATCAAGGTTCTCTACAACTTTTTTCTTTTTAAATGTCTTCGTTAATCCCTTTGTTTGAATTATAAACTTTTCCACACATCTCACCTCTAGATTAAGCATAAAATGCCTAGGTTAAAAGGAGATATTAGAAAGGTTAAATTCTGTTTAAGAAACCATTAAACATACTTAAAAAGACTGCTGACACAATAGAGTCAGCAGTCTTCCTGTACTTTTTCAAATCCATGAGGAGGTTGAATGGTAATCGTCGTTCCTGAGTCATCACTTTTAATGGCCAAATCTAAATTCATAGTCTTTAGCATCATAGTTACAATCGATAAGCCAATGCCTGCACCTCTTGCTGATGAATGCCCTTCTATTCCCTTTCCATGGTCAATCACACTAAGACCCAGATGATTAAAGGTGATCCCGATATACTTACCAGAAACCGCATGACGATTGACATTTTGAAATAAATTATCTAGTACTCGTTCAAACCATTGAGGATCTATTGTCCAAAAAATTGGCGTATCGATAATATCTAATTCAATGATACATCCTTCCTTTTCAAAGACTGGGTACCAAGCAGCGCTTGAGGATCGGACGATTCTCGCTGCATCTATACGTTCCGGATGAAACGGGTATTTTCCAGAGGAAAGTAATGTATAACTCATTAAGTTCTCAATCAATTGTCCCAAGTAGTCCACCTTAGCTTCAATAGATGCTAAGGAAGAATGTCCTTGATTCGTTAATGGCTCTTTTTTAAGGCGATACGCATGTCCCCTTATTGTTGTTAAAGGAGTACGTAAATCATGAGATAGATTTGCAATTAACTGTCTCCTCAATTCCTCTTCCTCTTTTTCCCGCTCACGACTCGCTTCCAACTTACCAATCATATCATTAAAAGAATTCTCTAATTGGCCAATTTCGTCTCTTTTTTCAATGATTAACGGCGAAGGAACCCCATTCTCTGTTGGTGTTGTCATTGCATGTTGAACCCTTAGTAACCGTTTACGAATGCGATAGAAGAAAATAAATGAAATAAAGATAAAGCCGCATAGGATGATAAATATACCGATTACCCAGAGGAGATTGTATTTTTGATATACTAACTCATCGTTGGTTTTCATAAGATCTCTCGGAACCTGCGTAACAATGAATCCCTGCTTGTTATCTTTCCCCAGCATCGTAACCAGCGTATATGGATCTGCATCAGAACCACGATTTTTCTTCATAAACTCGACTGTATAACCTGCTGACCAAATCTCAGGAATATCTTTCTGATGAGCATTTTGGCGAGTCCTTCCTTCGGCGTCTACCCAAAAGATATCAGCCTCTTTATAAGACTCTTGTATGGTTTTCACCTGTTGATCCACATCCGGTATTTCTGCACCATCCAGCTCTTTAGCCGTTTTTTTTACGGTTATTTCCAGAGTAGATCCACTTTGATAACTAGTAGTCATTTCCTCTCTCAACGGCAGCATCAGCAATGAAGTCAACGGGAACGAAAAGGGCAAAATAATGATTGCCAGAAAAATAATTAGCACATATCTCGTTAATAATGACTGAAACCATCTCATTGCCGCACCCGATAGCCAAGCCCGCGGATCGTTTCAATAATTTCCGGTGATCCCGGTTTTTTTTCAATTTTCTCACGGATGTGCCGAATATGAACCATCACTGACTTATCTCCAACGATAAATTCTTCACCCCAAACCGCCTCATAAATCTGCTCCTTTGATAAAATCTGATTGGGGTGTCTCAGAAAATACATAAAGATGCGAAACTGTTTCCCTGTAAAGGGAATTTCTTGATTGGTACGACGATCAAAAATTTGATTTTGATGGATATTAATTTTCAGATGAGCAATTTCAAGCTCCGTCTCCGTGATCTGTCCTATTCTTCTGAGCAGAACTTCAATTCTTGCGGCCAATTCATCTGGATGAAAGGGTTTCGTTAGGTAATCATCTGCAAATTGCAGGCCATGCAGTTTATCATCCACACTTGAACGAGCTGATAGCATAAGAATCGGAGTATGTGGATATCTTTGTTTAAGCCTCTGCCCTACTGTAAAACCATCGAGTCCAGGAAGCATCACATCTAAAATGATTATTTCTACATTTTCATAAAACGATAGCGCTTCTTCTCCCGATTTAAGCCAATGTACTAAGTATCCTCTCTCTGCTAAATCATCTTCACATAATTTCCCTATATCCTCATCATCTTCTATGTATAATATTCTTGTCATACTATTCTCCATATCTTTTATTTTTCTATTTATTACTAGTTTAGTTAACTATTGAGAAAAAGAAAAGACTGAATATGAAAGAAAATCTGCTGCTCACGTTCACAACAGATGGAAATTGGGGTATACTATTTTTATACTATAATTTGGGACAATACAATACAAAGGGGGCTGCCACATGGGTACAGTCATTATTGTTGCTGTTTCTATTACGTTCTTAGCTGCAATCTTCACCGCAGGTTATAACGATAAGCCACACGCATAAATACATAAAAGAGCTGCCAACTTTATTGGCAGCTCTTTTCTTTACCGTTTATTCAGCCCTTGGCTCTCGATATAATCCTTCATGTACAGCCTTGATTTTTTCCCAAGCATAGCCGTCATTTGACATGTCCAATTTTCTTTGCGCAAACCATTTGACCGTTTAAGATAATACGATCGGATAATCCGGTTATATTGTTCTAACTGTTCTTTGAAAATTTCCGGGTCACTTTGATACTCATTTTCATGATAAATGTTTTCAAGAGGAAGCCTTGGTTTTTTGGCAGAAGGATTCGTTGGGTACCCAGCTACTAACCCGAATAGCGGAATGACTCTTTTAGGAATCCCTAATAGTTTCGAGACTTCCGGCAGATTATTACGCAGACCTCCGATATAACAAATACCTAATCCCATTGATTCAGCTGCTATGGCAGCATTTTGTGCGGCCAATGCTGCGTCGATAGAAGCAACTAAAAACTTCTCTGTACTTTCAAGTGCTTCCGTCACATTAGCATTTTCCATTTCTGCAGCTCTTTGAAGACGCTGCAAGTCAGCACAAAATACGAATAAATGACCATTTTTCGCTACATATGACTGCGGCCCAGCAATTTCTGCAAGAGCAGCCTTCTTCCCAGGATCGGTTACACCAATGATTGTATACGCTTGAATATAGCTTGAAGTAGATGCTGCTTGAGCACATAGAACCATCGTTTCAATTTGTTCCTTTGATAGAAGCTTGTCCTCAAAAGATCGAATTGATCGATGATCTAAAATCGTTTCAACTAATTTATTCATGACCATCACCTCCAGAAGTATCCTTCCCTTTTCTGTTCCCGAAAGAATCACCAATGAATCCAGTTGTGCAAAGATAAACCAACATCCTCGCACAACGTTAGATTCAATCTTTCATTATGATATCTAAATTGCGATAGTCTTGCTGCCGTAATGCTTCATATACCAAAATAGCTGCGGTATTGGATAAATTAAGTGAACGTACTTTATCCGTCATTGGGATGCGCAGACAGCGATCAAGGTTATTTTGAATCAAATCTTTTGGAAGACCAGTGGTTTCGCGTCCGAAAATGAAATAATGCTCTTTATTTTGATCACTAAAATCAAAAGTGGTATGTGGTTTCTCACCAAATTTACTTATATAAAAGTACTCTCCGCCTGCATTTTTCTCAAAAAATTCTTCTAATGAATCATAATAATGAATTTTCACGTGTTCCCAATAATCAAGTCCTGCTCTTTTCAACATCTTATCGTCTGTTGAAAAGCCTAGAGGGCGGATCATATGAAGCGTTGTATCAGTAGCTGCACAAGTCCTCGATATATTTCCGGTATTCGCAGGAATTTGCGGCTGGTATAAAACTACATGTATGGACACTTTCTTTTCACCTCTTGTTTTTTCTTCAACACATAGTATATCACTAAATAAACGTTGAAAAAACAGAACAAGTTCTTTAGGTACCGTCCAATATTAAGTAGAATTTATATTTAATATTTGGTGTGTATGCCGTAGAGTCCTCATACGCCCAATAACGATGCCTGCTGTTAGTTGTATGTGCATTTACAAGCGGCATGCCATTTTGGTCCTTAGCCGTAACAATCAACGAATGATCAAACCGGCCGTCACCCTGAAAATCCAAACAAATGATATCGCCTAAATCAAGCTCTTCTGGGCGTTGTACTTCCTTCGTCCGAATCCCCTGCCCCCTATCTAAAAGCTGCTGAAGAGCATTAGCAACAGTCCAGCTATAGCTCCATACCGTTCCGCTCATCCACCAGCCAGTGCTTCTCTTCGGACTGCCCCACATCGGTATGCCTCCAGCATGAAGACATTGAGAAATATAACTTGAACAATCGTCCGTGAATTTCGGATAGGTAGGATTAAATTCATTCCACCAACGCTCTGCATATTGAACTGCCTTTAATCGACTATATTGATAGTTTAGTCGAGCAGGTATTGATTCGACAGCTGGTACACCTGGGCCGCGTTCTTGATAGGAAGGTTGGATTTCCCAATCATCATTCAGTTTTCCAGAATGAAATAACGCTCTTCGCTGCTCCAGCTCCTCTTCAATATAAAACAATGTCCCATGCTTGATTAAATATTTAAAATGCACCTGGTAATCCAACCAATGTTCATTGCCCTTTTCTGTATCATTTATAATACGTCCAATTGCTTGGACCCTCACAATTTCTGCATCTCTCGTTCGAAGGCATGCCCGTTTATTCACTAACCTATCGCTTCCGCTTTCACCATCCCCATCAATAACTAAAAGCTGCACACGCTCGGCCAGTAAATCTTTTAGCTGCTCTTTCAATCTGCTTCCTCCTTGTCATCTTTTACTTCAATGTATGAATGACAGCTTGTTAAAAGTTTCAAAATGGTAAGGAAATATCGATCTCATAAAAAAAGCCTCTCCAAAGTTATGTGGAGAGACCAGCCAATCATTATTTATCCTGCATTTGTAATCCTTTTTCAATTTCTTGGAGAACTTCTTGATCCTGTTCTTCACTCTTAGCTTGCTTTAATGCCAGATACGCTTCATCTCCGCCAATTTTCCCTATGGCCCAAGCCGCAGTTCCTCGAATCACTGGACGTGGATCTTTCCTTATTAGATTTATCAATTCCGGTAATGCTGTTTCATCCTTAAAATGAGCAAGAGCGATAATGGCATTGCGTTGAATTGGTTTTTTTCCACGCCATGATCCAGATACATGACCGAATTTGTCCTTAAAGTCGCGATTACTCATCGTTAATAACGGACGCAGGAGTGGTTTAACAAGTTCAGGATCTGGTTCCATTTCATCATGAAAGTGGTTGTCCTTCCCCTTATTTTCGGGACAAACGGTTTGGCAAGTATCACATCCATATAAACGGTTACCAAGCTTAGTTCGGTATTCATCCGGAAGAAATCCTTTTGTTTGTGTTAAAAAGGCTATGCATTTGCTCGAATCAAGCTGACCACCTTGAACGAGTGCTCCAGTCGGACATACATCCACACACTTATTGCACTCACCACAGCGATCCTCCATGGGTGTATCCGGTTCAAATGGAAGACTCGTAATGATATCCCCTAAATACACATATGAACCAAACTCCGGTGTAATAATTGAGCAATTTTTTCCGCTCCAGCCAATTCCCGCACGCTCAGCTACAGCTCGATCCACCAACTCTCCAGTATCCACCATAGATTTAATGGCTACCTCTGGTGCTTTCTCTTTCAGGAATTCTTCTAGCAGTGCCATTTTTTTTCGTAACACCGTATGATAATCTGTTCCCCAAGACGCACGACAAAAAATTCCGCGCCGCTCTCCCCTTTTACTTTGAGGAGGATTTTTCAGCTTTGAGGGATACGCCAGCGCAATTGAGATAATAGAACGAGCTTCTGGTACTAACAAAGCAGGATTTACCCGTTTTTCAATATCAGGCTCTTCAAAACCTGATTGATAGTTAAGCTCCTGTTGCCGCAGAAGTCTATTTTTCATTTCATCAAAGGTATTCGCTGTCGTGAAGCCAATCTTATCAATGCCAATTTCCTTACTATATAAAATCACTTCTTGTTTAAGTGCTTGAAAATCCACAAATTATGCCTCTTTTCGTTGCTTACTATCACTATCAAATGGAACCACAACTTTTTAAACCATTGGTATCTATGATAAACTACTTTCAAGTATTTTTGGAGGTGTAACGTATGGAAATCTCGATTCATCCTGAACTCTGTAAGCAAGTCCCTGGTTTTAAGGCCGGCATTATCCAATATTCCGGCATAGAAGTAGGCCCATCACCACAAATGGTTAAAGGGAGACTGCAATTGTTTCAGGAATCCCTTTATTTTGACATGCAAGATAAAGAACTGACCGATTTTTCTGGTCTTAGAGAATGGCGCCAAATTTTTAAAGCAGCCGGAACCGATCCTTCACGTTACCGACCTTCTGTAGAAGCTCTGTACAGAAGAATTAAAAAACAGAATTATCTTCTGCCCGTCCATTCAGCCATAGATTTAAATAACTTTTTCTCCCTTCAATATGAAGTTCCAATCGGCATTTATGATCTTGCTGAGCTTAAGACAGGCATCACTCTCAGGATTGGTTATCCTAATGAAGAATATACGGGATTAAATGGCCGTAATAATTCATTACATAATATGATTACTTCGACAGATGATATTGGTCCATTTGGGAGTCCATATGTCGATTCAATCCGAACCAAGGTAACAGAAGAAACGACTGAAGCCTTACAAATTATCTATTTAAAACCATCTATTTCTAATGAAGAAGGAAATCAGTTGACCCATTCACTCATGAACATGTTTCTCCAGATACACGGCGGAGAAGGTTCCTGTCAAGTCCTGTCCTGCTGAATGGTACATAAGAAAAAACGCCCTTTTTTAATTTGGGCGTTTATTATTACTCACTCGCTATATCTAATTGCAACTGCTGTGAAGCTAGTTTCTTATAAAGGACATGGCTCTCTAACAATTGATGATGCGTTCCACGCCCTGTAATCCGTCCATCTTCTAGGACTAATAACTGATCGGCTTCGATAACTGTGGACAGCCGATGGGCAATAATTAATGTCGTACGGCCCTTCATTAAGTTCTTAATTGCATGCTGTACCAACTGCTCCGACTCACTGTCCAGATTAGATGTTGCTTCATCAAGCAAGAGAATACGCGGGTCCCGCAGGATAGCCCGGGCAATCGCAATACGCTGTCTTTGTCCCCCTGACAACTTAACTCCACGTTCCCCAACCTCAGTGTCATAACGGTTTGGCAATTTTTCAATAAAACGGTTAGCATTCGCCATGCTTGCCGCGTGCCGAACTTCTTCGTCTGTAATATCCCTGCCTACTCCATAACAGATATTATCTCTAATTGTCCCTGTCATAACGGGACTATCTTGTGATACATAGCCAATTTGTGACCGCCATAATGAAAGGTCTATATCAGAGATTTTCACACCGCCTATTGTAACAGTTCCGCTGTCAGGTTGATAAAATCGCTCTATCAGTGAAAAAATAGTTGTTTTACCACCACCGCTTGGACCCACTAATGCGATTGTACTAGTTGCAGGTACTGTAAAAGACACGCTAGTCAATATAGGTTTTGAGTGTTCATACGAAAACATAACCTGTTCAAAGGTTAAATCACCATGCATGACTCCTTCTTTTCCCGCGTAAGATTCTTGCTCTAAATTAAGCAGATGCTGAATCCGGTCTGTAGCACCCAGCGCTTTCTGAAATGCAGTAAAAAAGGAAGCCATCTGGCTGAAAGGGACGACAATTTGGAACATATAAATAATAATAGCTACAAGAGTTCCTGCCGTTAACGCACCTGAAGCTACTCTAATTCCGCCGTAACCGATTAATATGACCAGAATCATCATCATAATAGTCGTCATAAATGGAGAAATAACGGCCTGAATTCTTGCTTCCTTTAATCCAAAACGAAATAATTGTCCGACTCCTGAGAACCCTTTCTCTTTTTCCAGTGCCTCACCGTTATAGGATTTGACCAATCGGATTTCGCTTAAGACCCTTCCCAAGTTCCCGCTGAATGAAGCCATCTCGTCCTGTGTTGATCGAGATACTTTATACATCTTCCTTCCAAGCGGCATCAAAATTAGTAAAGATATTGGAATGATTCCAAGCATGATAGAAGTCATCCGCCAATCAAGCATAAATAATATGATTATAGATCCAATAATAGAGACAATTCCCGAAATAAACGTAACCAAATGATTGGTTATTACAGTCTTAATTGTAGTTGTATCTTGGGTAATTCTGCTCAACGTTTCTCCCGATTGATTTGCATCAAAAAAGGAAACAGGTAACCGCAGCACATGGTCCCATAACTTCCGACGAATACCTGCGACCAAATTCTCACCGATATACATTAAAAAATAAAAGGAAAACCCACCTGCTGCTGTCTGAATAATAAATGCCGCCAGCAGCAGGATAATCACGCCCGTCTCTATTCCACTTCCAGACATCTGATCTACAAGTCCTTTTGTAAACAAGGGGACAATTAACGCGGCTCCTGTTTCCAACAGACTTAATCCGATTACAAAAACAATCATTGCAATCGGGAGCTTCTCGGTTTTTAATAGTACAAAAAAAGACCGCCAATTAGCTTTCGGTTCCAACTTTACCTCACTCATTCATTTTCCTCCACCCCGACAATTAGTTAAATTATAGGCAAAATCCAAGTTTATTACAAATATTGAAAACAAAAAAAACACACCATAATGGTATGCACAAAGAAAAAACGCAATATTTCGTTCTCATATGTAACGAAAAACTGCGTTGTGATATGTATGGAGCGGGTGAAGGGAATCGAACCCTCATCATCAGCTTGGAAGGCTGAGGTTTTACCACTAAACTACACCCGCATATATGATTTTTTTATGGAGCGGGTGAAGAGAATCGAACTCTCATCATCAGCTTGGAAGGCTGAGGTTTTACCACTAAACTACACCCGCATATATTGTTGAAACTTGTCGAAAAACTTAACAGAATTAATTATATTCCCTTTTCTAAAGATATGCAACCCCATTATCAGACTTTCTATTTATTTTTATGCAAACATATCGGACTTATGACTCTCTAAAACTAAAGAAAAGCTCCTCTGCATGCAAAAGAACTTTTCTAAAAGCTTAAGACCAAATGACTTCCATGAATTTCGGATACGATTCTTCTGCTGTTTCAAGCAGCATAATTAATTTTCTAAAAGCAACATCTGCATTGAGTTCACCCTCAACCAAATAAGAATACCGAATGGATACTATTCCATCCTCTTCATAAAACTTAGAATATCGGTAATCTGTATTAAATTGATTAATAAGCTCATAGATAGCCGTCTTCTTTTCTGGATTTTTAATTTCGGCTACATTGAAACAGAATAGATCAGCTATGTCTCCTCTTTCATTAAAAGCACAGCCAATAATAACTTTCCAGCCATCCTTCAGCTTCTGCTCAGCTCTAAAAAAAGTTGACCCATCTTGATTCTGCTTTTCTTCCATTTGTATTTTTTCTCTGCCTAAGAAATTTCTGAATTTCACTGCGCTTGACATACAACCCTCACCTCTCTGTATACTTTATATTTTATACCGAATCCTTCCAAATTTACAGACTTTTCAGCGAAATTCATCTAATAAACTGCTTTTATGGTGAATCCTGATTTAAATACCACAAAAAACAGGGGATGCCCCATGTTTCTGGCATCCGCTGCTTTTTTAAACACTCCTAAACGTTCTTTTCAAAGGTGTGGTTATTCTAGTTATATACCCGCTGCTTTCAAAACTAAACCCTTTTCGACAAAATTATTTTAATTTTGCTAAGATAGGGAAAAGTTCGTGTAAATTAGTTATTTCATAGTCAGGTATAACATGATTACGTTCCTTCTCATGACGGTTAATC
>NZ_JAZVJO010000394.1:0-8893 GCF_059453735.1 Peribacillus sp.
AGAAATAAAAATTGGGAAGGAATAATACAGTAGTTTAGAAATAGAAGTAAAATGAAAGAGGGGGTTTTATAAACAGGTACAAAAAAAGTGACCGATATCATCGGTCACTACTATCAAATCCAAAATATTTAGGGACGATGGTTTCAAATACCTGCCCATCGTCGTTATGCAGCAATTTTTTCACTTCAATATCAAAGTAATGAAAGATGTTGTCCTCTGTCATAATTTCAGACACAGGTCCCGTAATGACGGGTTTGTTTTTAGCGACCATAAGCACTTTATCACCAAAATAAAAAGCATGATTCGCGTAATGAGTATTGATAATGCAAGCTAAGTCTCGTTCTTTAACCAGTTTTTTAATGGTTTGCAAGATGATTTTTTGCTTTTGAATATCTAGATGTGATTCTGGTTCGTCTAGAATTAAAATTTTTGGATCTGATACCAATGTTCGTGCAATCAATGCAAGCTGAAGTTCACCGCCGCTGACAGATGTACAAGACTGATCAGCTAGATGCCGTATGCCTACAAGTTCAAGCGCATCCAGCGCAGCTTGCCGGTCCTCTTGTGTGGGCTGTGCATAGGCATGAATTAACAAAGCACGTCCCATTGTGACTAAATCCAGGACCGAGTAACCAAAGGTCATTTTGGAAGCCTGCGGTACATACCCGATTGTTCGCCATATTTCTTTTTGGCGCAAGCTTGATAGTGGTTTCCCATTCAATAATGTTTCGCCTTTTTCCCATTTCAGCAGGCCCATAATACACTTTAATAAGGTTGTTTTCCCTGCACCATTTGGACCTAGAATCGACATGATTTCACCAGGATGCAAGTCAAAGGAAATATCATTATTGTATAAATAGGTTTGCTCTTTGGTCTTTGCTTTTTGATAAAAAAAGTTTCCATCTTTTATTGAAATCAATTCCAGCCGCCCCCTGTTTTTCGTAATAAATACGCAAAAAAAGGTGCCCCGACAATGGCTGTTAAGATCGATAATGGGATTTCTGCTGACGTTAAACTTCTCGCTAAATTATCAATCATTAACAAGTACATCGCACCTATTGAGACGGATGCAGGTAATACATACTGATTGTTACTGCCGACAAGCATACGGGCGATGTGAGGAATAATCAGGCCAACCCAGCCGATAATTCCAGCTATCGCAACTGCTGCAGATGTAATTAATGTAGCGCCGATAATGACGAGCCATTTCATTTTCATGACCGATATCCCAAGTGATTTTGCTTCTTCATCAGAAAGAGATAAAATATTTAACCGCCACCGTACAACATATAAAATAATAATTCCAGTTAAAATGAGTGGTCCGCCTATAAATAAGTCTGCATAACTTGCTGTTCCAAGGCTTCCCATCAGCCAGTATGTAATCGATGGGAGTTTTTCTTCGGGATCAGCTAGGAATTTGACTAATGATATGAGAGCTTGAAATAAAGCACTTGTTACGACTCCTGCCAAAACCAGCATAAAAATAGGCATGTCACGTTTAGAGCCACCAATTAGGAATGTGAACCCAATCGCTGCCATTCCCATTAAGAGAGAGAATATTTGCATGGTAATCCCAGTACCGAATAACAAAATACCAATGGAAGCACCAAACCCTGCTCCAGCCGAAACGCCTAGAATGTCAGGACTAACTAAAGGATTAGCAAACATTCCTTGGAATGCGGCCCCGGCAATAGCTAACCCGCCGCCAATAAGCATGGCAAGCAAAATTCGTGGTAGTCTGATATTTATGACCACTGTTTCTTCCATAGCGGACCAGGTTTGTTCAATAGGAAATAGCTGTGAAAGTAATATTTTGATCTGTACGATAAAACCGACTTCAAAACGTCCGATACTAATCGAGATAAGACCAAATATTAAGGGCAGCGTCCAAAGTGAAAATTTTATTAACTTGGATTTCATTTGAAAGCCACCTTTAACTTAATATTTTGCTGCTTCTGAGGGAGGGTTTAAGATCTGCTGAACTTGTTCATCATTTAACTTATAATCATAGAAACGTGAATAGTAGTCTTTAATTTCCTCACCCATGTCATAATTAAAGCGATCTGGATAGTTATGTTGAGCCATCCATTTAAGCATTAAAGGAGCATCTCCACTTGGTGGATACCAGCGGTAAATTCCAAGCGGCATTTTATATACTTTCTTGTCTTGAACGGCTTTTACTTGGCTCCAGTCTTGACTAGAAAAAGTGTTATTATACAAATCATCCGGCTGTGTCTCGGTGAAGTTTGTAATATAAATAATATCAGGATTCCACTTGTAAATTTGCTCCATATTTACAGCTTTTATTCCTTCAATGTCTTTGGCTGCAACATCAATTCCTCCGGTAGCATTTAACCAGCGGTTACCATGCATACCTGTTCCAGCAACAGATATTTCACCATTACTATGATATTGAAGGACCATTACACGAGGTTTTTCTTTATCATCCACATCTGCAATTGTTTCATTAATCATTTTCTGGTTTTCTTCACCCTCTTTAATAATTTCGTTAGGGCGATCAGTTGTACCAGTGATTTCACCAGTTAATTTCAACCAGCGATTTAATGTATCAAGCGGATTTAAAGAAGTTGTGTTTGTATCTAGAGCTACAGTCGTTATACCTGTTTCTTCAAGTTTATTAATTGTTTTCTCTTGGTTCGCAATTTCAAAATACACTTGAGGATTTAGAGACATCAACTGTTCAATATTTACTTCGCCGTTCTCAATGAAATTGGTTTTAGCTTCGAGAATGGATGGTGATATATCTTTTAAAATAGAATGTGAGGCTGCGTTATATGAATTTGGATGAATTCCTGTGATCTCGTCTGTAGAGTTAGTTGCGATATACCATGTGGAAAAGTATGGTAGAATACTTCCCATTACAACCGAGTCAAGTTTTGAAGGAATCGTGACCTCACGATCTAATTCATCAACTACTAGCTTTGTTTCCTTTGTTGGTTCAAGATCTTTAGATGTATCTGAATCGCTGCAGCCTGCTAATAAAAACAGCAGAGACGCGGTTGATATAATAAATTTCCTCTTCATTTTCATCCCTCACTCTGTTAGAATTCTAAATGATAATGATTTTCATCATCATATATTAATTTACAGGATTAAATATTTTTGGTCAATCGTTTTCTCTATATTACAATAATAATAACTATCTTGCACGTTAACAACAGATGTATGTTATATAAAAGAATTAACATAGTAAATATAAGTAGCCCATTACTGATTGGAGGATATATTTTTGACGCAGCTTAGAGATATCTTATATTTAGATCCAGGTCATGCATTTGGTTTACAGAATCGTACCAATTCGTTTATACAAAAAAACTTTACACAAATTGATCAGTACATGTTTGATAAGATAGACTTAGAACCATTTAAATGTATATTCTTTCATGACTTTATTGATCAAGAATACCTCTATATACATAAAGAGAAGATTGCTTCTTTTTTAGGAGAAGGTAAGGTAGTTATTTTTTGTGGACATTTATTCAAAAAATGGCTGCCAGGCTGTTCACTCTTTACACCTAAAACCATAAATAGTTTTGCGGATTATACCATTTCAAAAGCAATAGAGCATCCGATATTTGAAGGCGTTAATCCTGAAGATATGACGTTTAATAAAGGAGTGGCCGGCTTTTTTGCGCGCGGCACACATTCGCCCGTTCCAAGTCATGCTGAAGTCCTGCTTACGCTTCCTGGAATGCCGATTACCTATATCGATCGAAACACGACTAGAGGAACCATTTTAGTTCATGCTGGGCGGGATCTTTTTTCTCATCGGATGCAAAATAAATCAACTGATCGTATAAGTACACAGCTTCTTCAATGGGTACATGACGAATTTGATTCAATAAGGGGAGAAAAGTAATGAGGAAAATAGCGGTTATTTATAGTGGTAACGCCTCACATTATCGAACCTTTAATGAACCGAAATATAATCAGTACCTTGCAGAACTTATTTACTTTCCAGACTTTTTAGAAACGCCAATCAATCATTTTGATGTGTTGCTCGTTCCTTCTCAGATGAATGAAACATTACTCCTTCAAGCAAAAGAAAAAATTCATGCTTTTGCAGAGCAGGGAGGAATTGTGGTTGCATTCGGCCCTCAGCCTTGGGAATGGCTGCCTAATCAAAAATGGGAAGAAAGAGAAACAAACTTCTGGTGGTGGCTGGAAAAAGACGCTAAAAGCGGGTTGGTATTGTCTGCACCAGAAAACGACCTATTTAATTACATCACGTTATCAGACGCAACTTGGCATCAACATGGCGTTTTCTGGCCGATTGAAGGGACAGAAACGCTAATCGCAACAGAAGACGGCGGTTCAGTTATGTATCTAGATAAAGTCAGCACGGGTGGTACGTGGATTATTACCACGTTAGATCCTGATTATCATTTTGGATCATATTTCATGCCCGCGACTGAACGGTTTCTTGATGGATTTCTGCCTTGGCTGGCGAATGGAGAAATCTAAATTAAAATAAGATACTGAACAGAGTGATTAAATCAAGAGACAGGAGGACCTGCAAAGGTTTCCTGTCTTTTGCTTATATATAGGAAGATATAAAGGGAGGCAGAAGAAATCACCTCAACTAACTTAGATTAGTTGGGTTGTTTTTTTATGAATTGTTTTGTAAGGTATCATAGAACAATAATGGTGAATCCTTACAAGTAAATCAGGATCTGCAGGATTGCTAATTTATGCTGAATGAGTAATAGTAATAGTAGAAAAGTTATCAATACGAGAAGAGGGTTAAGGAATGAGGAAAGAGTCCATTTATGGATTAACATTTGAGCAGCTGACTGAGTGGTTACTGGAATACGGACATAAAAAATATAGAGCGACACAAGTTTGGGACTACCTATATCGGAAGCGTGCTACGGATTTCAGTGAAATGACCGATGTAAATAATGACTGCATTCAGCTATTGGCTGAAAACTTTTCCATTCAAACATTGACTGAGCATGTTAAGCAGGAATCTGCGGATGGAACGGTTAAGTTTTTATTCAAGCTGAAGGATGGCAATTTAATTGAGACGGTACTGATGAAACATAAATATGGTCTCTCTGTTTGTGTGACGACGCAGGTCGGGTGTAATATTGGCTGCAGCTTCTGTGCGAGCGGATTATTAGCCAAAAACCGCGATTTATCGGGCGGAGAAATTGTTGAACAGATCATGAATGTTCAACTTTATTTGGATAAAAAAGAACAGGATGAGCACGTCAGCCATATCGTTGTAATGGGAATTGGCGAGCCATTTGATAACTTCGAAAATATGCTGAATTTCATTCATGTTGTGACCGACCGAAAGGGGTTAGCGATTGCTGCAAGAAGGATTACCGTATCAACGAGCGGCTTGGCTAACAAGCTATATGAATTTACGGATGCCCAACTGCAGGTTAACCTTGCGATTTCACTTCATGCACCCAACAACGAGCTTAGAACGAAGATTATGAAAATCAATCGTGCATTTCCAATTGAAAAACTAATGGAAGCACTTGATTATTACTTAGCTAAGACAAATCGTAGAATTACGATTGAATATATTTTATTGAAGGATTTAAATGATCACCCAGAAGAAGCTGAGCAGCTTGCCGCCCTACTAGATAATAAAAAACAGCGAGTGTATGTTAATCTAATTCCATATAACCCAGTTGATGAACATAGTCAGTATCAACGCAGCGATCAGGAATCAGTACTAGCGTTTTATGATACATTGAAAAAAAGAGGCGTAAACTGCAAAATTCGTCAGGAGCATGGTACGGATATCGATGCAGCTTGTGGACAGCTTCGTAGTAAGCAAATGAAAAAAGCGGAAGCTAAATAAGCTTGTTTGGGATATAGGTAAAAAGCGTGGATTGAAGAACCTACTTCGTCCATGCTTTTTTTCATTGACTTACTAAGAGGTAAAAAGTTAGAATATTGTTAATATAAAGATTTATTGTGATAATTAGGAACTGGCAGATGATTGTTTCTGTCTCCTGTTAAATGAAACCATGTGAATAACACCAAGTCCTTTTAATGTTAATTGATAAGGATAGGGTGTTTTTATTTTATAGGCTTATTCAATAAAGACCCTTTCAGATGGAGGTACATAATGATAAAATTACTGGTTTTTCAGTCCGATTTTGGCATTAGTGATGGTGCAGTTAGTGCAATGTATGGGGTGGCCTTATCCGTAAATAAAGAGCTGAAGATAAGTGATATTACCCACGACATCCCCCCATTTAACATTTGGGAAGGATCATATCGTCTACTGCAGACTGTACCATATTGGCCTAACGGTACGGTTTTTGTTTCAGTTGTTGATCCAGGAGTAGGCTGTGACCGCCGAAGTATTGTCGTCAAGACTACGGATGAACAATATATTGTGACACCAGATAACGGAACACTCACCCATCTAAAGAAAAAGGTTGGAATTACAGCTGTCCGCATTATTGATGAGACAGTTAATCGTTTGCCTCGTTCTGGTGAGTCCTATACGTTTCACGGCCGTGATGTGTATGCATATACAGGTGCTAGGCTTGCAGCAGGGGTCATTGATTTTGAAGAGGTAGGTCCTGAGGTTTCGGTTGACTCACTAGTTGAATTCCCACTTGCTGATGCGTATCTAAGCGATAATCATATTACAGGTATTATTGAAATTCTCGATATACGCTTTGGTAATCTATGGACAAATATCCCTCGAAGTATCTTTAACCAATTAGAGGTTGAGATTGGCGAGAAGGTTACTGTTGAGATAGAAAGCGGGAATCAACAAGTCTATGCTCATTCGATGACGTATGGAAGGTCCTTTGCGGATAGTTCGTTAGGGGAAGCACTGATCTATGTAAATTCACTTGATAATATGGGGATTGCACTCAACCAAGCTTCATTTGCGAAGACATATAAGATTGGGACGGGAAGCGGATGGCGGATAATCATTCAAAAAGAACGGATTAACTAAGAATAGTTTTAATTTGGGAGAAACTCAAATTGAGATTATCCGGATTTTATTCATTTATGTACTCAAAGAATAAAGAGGGTACAAAAAAGAGGCTGCAGAAAAGTGCGCCTCTTCATGTTGATTTATTTAGAGATTGCTTCTTTAACTGCGGCCACTTCGTAGGTAATTAATTCACTGCCGATAATCGGTGATTCTTTTTTAGCTCCGTCTGCACTTGGTTCAGGACGTTTGTGAGCGGCTTTAAAGGCATCGCTATTTCTCCAGGCAGTAAAGTTATCAAGGTTTTCCCAGTACATATTTACATTCAATTCATCATAGTCTTCAAGGTTTTGTGTTAAAAGGACTTCTACTTTTACGAAGCCTTCAGTGGTATCCAGCGGGCCAGGTGCTGTAAACCCTGGAGCCATAACGGCACCCATGCCTTTTTTTACCTTGATTCGATTGGTTACGATTAGCATCATGTACATCTCCTTAATTTAGAGTCGTTCTATCTTTAGTATTATCGATAGCATTAATAAAATCAAGAATGAGAGATGATAATATTTCCATAAATTAATAGCTGTTTACCATTCTTTTGGTTCGTAGTTTAAATCCTCGAACAGTTGATTGCGTTCTTTTTTTGTTAGATCACGCCATTGACCAACCGGAAGACTACCAAGCTGTATATTCATAATCCTTACCCTCTGTAAACGATACACTTCGTAGCCTAGTTCAGCACACATGCGGCGAATTTGACGATTAAGTCCTTGAGTAAGGATAATTTTAAAATCAAATTTGGAAAGTTGAGTAACTTCACACGGCAAAGTTTTCGTATCAAGGATTTTTACTCCAGAAGCCATTTTCTCTAAAAATTCTGGTGTAATAGGCTTGTCTACTGAAACAATATATTCTTTTTCATGCTTATTTTCAGCCCTTAGGATTTCATTTACGATATCCCCATCATTAGTAAGGAGAATTAATCCCTCTGACTCTTTATCCAGGCGTCCAATATGTGATATTCGCAGAGGATGATTGACTAAATCAATAATATTCCCTTTAACTTTTTTTTCTGATGTACTCGTAATACCTACGGGTTTATTTAAAGCGATATAGACATTGTTTTTCACGATACCTATTTGGGCTCCGCTGACGCGAATATCATCTCCAGGTTCCACTTGATCACCTATTTTGGCGATTTTTCCATTAATCGTTACTCTGCCTTCACTGACTAATTTATCTGCTCCGCGTCTGGAGGCTTTGCCAGATTCGCTTATAAATTTATTAATTCTCAAAGCTTGGACACTTCCTTTTTATAGAGTTTACTGCCTTTCCTTGAAGAGAAGAGACAGATACGCTATTTATCTTCTTTAACAATACAATAGGTAATTACCCACATGCAATATTCTTAGAGACTCCCAAACCAAAAACGCTGAAGTAAGAGAACTCCAGCGTTTAATAGCAGCGTAATTTTTATAAAACTTTATCCAAGAAGTCCTGTGTCCTTGGATGTGTAGGGTTAGTAAACACTTCTGCAGGTGTACCTTTTTCAACAACCAATCCGCCATCCATGAAGATGACTTGGTTGGCTACTTCCCTAGCAAAGCCCATTTCATGTGTAACGATGACCATTGTCATGCCTTCAGTTGCCAACTGTTGAATAACTGCCAGTACTTCTCCGACCATCTCAGGATCTAAGGCACTAGTTGGTTCATCAAACAGCATAATATCAGGATTCATGGCCAACGCTCTAGCAATGGCGACGCGTTGCTTTTGCCCGCCTGATAGTTGTGCAGGTCTTGCATTCGCTTTATCTGCCAGACCAACACGATCCAATAGTTTCAACGCAATTTCTTTAGCCTCTGCTTTTGTATTTTTCTTTAATTCTATTGGAGAAAGTGTGATATTATCTAGAACTGATAAATGAGGGAATAAGTTAAAATGCTGAAAAACCATTCC
>NZ_JAZVJO010000395.1:0-7697 GCF_059453735.1 Peribacillus sp.
ACTAGAGGCCCAAGTTCTTAAAATTGAGCAAAATTCCAAGAAAATATCAAAAGGGGTTCGGAATTTAAACATTCCGAACCCCTTTTGTCTACAAACTAAAACCTCCAGCAGGAGGTGTTTCCATTTCTTACTGACCGGCAAAGATTTTCTTGAGCTTGGCCATGAAGCCTTTTGGCTGATCCTCAAGCGGGTTAAGCGGCACGGATTCACCAAGAATTCGACGGGCTATATTTCGGTACGCAATGGACGCCCGATTGTTCGGATCAAGGGCAATCGGCTCTCCCTGATTGGAAGCTTTGATGACTTGATCATCATCGGCAACGATTCCGAGCAAATCAATGGAAAGATGAGTGGTAATTTCGTCAATATCCAGCATCTCTCCGCTTTTTAGCATATGATTACGAATTCTATTGATAACAAGTTTAGGCGCTTCAATATGATCTTCCTTCTCAATCAACCCGATGATGCGATCGGCATCACGGACTGCTGATGTTTCAGGTGTTGTTACAACAACTGCCTTGTCAGCTCCTGCAATCGCATTTTTGAAACCTTGCTCGATACCTGCAGGACAATCAATAATCACATAATCATAGTCCTGCTTTAATTCACCGATTAATTTCTTCATCTGCTCCGGATTTACGGCCGTTTTATCACTCGTTTGTGCTGCTGGAAGCAGATACAATAAGTCATCAAACCGTTTGTCTTTCACAAGTGCTTGGTGAATTTTACAGCGTCCATCAATTACATCGACTAGATCATAAATGATTCTATTTTCAAGACCCATAACGACATCTAAATTACGAAGTCCGATATCTGTATCAACCAAGCAAACTCTTTTACCGAGAATTGCCAATGATGTACCTAAGTTAGCGGATGTTGTGGTTTTCCCCACACCGCCCTTTCCCGACGTAATGACTATGGCCTCTCCCACGATTAGAGTCCTCCTTCTAATCTATTTAAATTCGGTCTTTGTTTCTTTAAAACATGGAGTTTTTCAACAACGATATGTTCATCATTATCGATAAATGCACATTCCATGCCATGACCTTCATCGGTGTATTCTTCCGGTGCGTGACTCACAAGGTCTGAGATTCGAAGCTGCGACGGTTTCATAACAGAAGCCGCAATAACAGCTCTCGAGTTTCCGTGTGCTCCCGCATGTGCGATACCCTTCAGCGTTCCCATGATATAGACGTTTCCGCCGGCCACCACTTTCCCGCCAGGATTAACATCACCTATTAGTAATAAATCACCCGGCACCTCAAAAACCTGTCCTGATCTGATTACTTTCGCTACAGTTTCAATTTGATTTTCATCTTTCCACTGCTTTGCTTCATCATACGTCATCACATTCGACACAATCTCATCGACGACTAGCTTTTTCTTCTTACGAATTAATTCTTTAATGTCTTCCTTCTGTGCATCTGTTAAATAACGATTGCCTATATGTACCTTTACGGCAAGCAGCGGGTCATTTTCCTGAAATCTATAATTTAAGGAAAGCTTTGTTTCCAGCTCCCTTATTAATTCTGAAAACGAACACCCATCATCAAGATGCAGTGTGAGCCCATCTTTCGTACCCTTTATTAAAACATTTTGCTGACTTCTTTTATTCATGGCGCCTGTTTCACCTCAATGAAAGTATAATTCGACACAGACAGCGGCTTTTCCTTTTTATCCGAAAGAAAACACGTAGATTACGATTATTCCCCTTCTGATTCGACTCTTAAACTTTCTATTGTCCGTCTTAAAGGATATGCAGTGATCACAATGAACACCAAATTCAAGAGCAGTGTCGGTACAAGACGTAGCATGGAAAAATCACGATAATCCACTGATGTGAAACCAAGAAGTATGTTTAACTGATAGACCGCCGTTTCAATTACAGCGATGAAAAGGAGTGTAATTAATCCACTAATCAACAAATTAGATTGTAGAATTTTCATAATCTTTGATATTAAGTAGGCTGCAACAGGAAACGCAAACGTGTAAACGCCAAGAATCTCTGTATATGCTACATCATACAACAAACCAAGAATAAAGGCATACATTAACGCTGTCTTTCTCGAACCATAAATAGTCAAAAAAGCAATAAAAATAACGGTCATCCTTGGAATAAGGAAACTGGTTCCCCCGTATAGGTATCCAGAAAAAACATTAGCCAATACGCTTTCTCCAATAAAAATAATCAAAGCGAGCAGAGGAATAATAAGTTTTCTCATTACTCCTGACCCTCATCTTGAATTTCTGCTTCTTTCCCTGCCACTTTACGTTCAAGGACCATTACATTATTAATATCGTAGAAATCGGTTGAAGGCTGTACATATGCAGTTTGATTTAAACCATTCTGATCAATCTTAACATCGACGACTTTCCCAATCGGCAGACCTCTTGGGAAGATTCCGCCATAACCAGATGTGATTACATAAGAATTCTTCTTAATCTTCTTATCATAAGCAATCCGTTTCAACATTAACAACCCTTTTTCCTCATCATATCCTTCAATAATGCCATATGCCTTGTCATCACCTTGAACAATCGCAGAAACACGGTTTGTCGTATCAACTGATGTCAACAATTCGACAGTTGAAGAAAACTGACCAGGTGTGTTTACTTTCCCAATCAACCCATCTGCCGTAATAACCGCCATATTTTTCTCGACACCTTGAAGCTTGCCTTTATTAATTCGAATTAATTCATGCCACATTTGATCGGGGTCACGCCCGATAACCGTAGCCTGAATTGACTCATATTCACGAAGACTATCTTTTTTATCCAGCGTTTTCCGCAGATCCTCATTTTTTTCGGATAACTCTTGTCCTTCCGTTTTGAACTGAACATATTCATCTAAACGTGCTTTCAGCTTCTTGTTTTCATCATATGTATTCTGAAGATCACCCAAGTTCTCAACGAAACGAGTGACAGCTGACACCGGTTTATTAAATACATTTTGAGCCCAGCCTGTCGTATCCTGTATAAACTGCTCCGGCCAAGTCAATTTATCTCGATCTCTCATCGAAAATCCAATTAATGCCACGAGAAGAATGATACTAACCAGCAAAAGAATAAGCTTTTTATTGAAAAAAAACTGTGGCATGGCGATTTTCACCTCTATCATTTCCAACTTTGTCTCATACATGCAGTCAAAGACGCAGATACGTATTAAATAAGGATTGGGCTTTTTCGGATTGGATACGTCCCAGCCCGGAAAGTCCAATCCCCGTAAAGATGTCTAAAGCAGCGCAAACTGCTTACTGAAAAAAGGGACGAATAGCAGGTATAAAACCGGCGATTACGTTCCGTCCCTTCTTAAAACTTTATTTATCTAGAATAATCTTTTGTTCTTGTTTTAAATAATTCGATATGGTCAAGTGCTTTACCTGTTCCAATCGCTACACAGTCAAGTGGATTTTCGGCAATTAATACCGGCATACTTGTTTCTTCACTGATGACTTTATCAAGATTGCGCAGTAAGGCTCCGCCGCCAGTCAGTACAATTCCTCTATCCATAATATCCGCTGCAAGTTCAGGCGGCGTTTTTTCCAAAGTATTTTTCACTGAATCTACAATGGCGTAAACCGTATCTCTGAGTGCTGTAGAAATCTCTTTCGCTGTGATTTCAATTGTTTTTGGTAATCCTGTCAGCAGATCGCGTCCACGGATTTCCATATTATCAATACCTTCTGTGTCACCAGCAGAACCGATTTCCATTTTGATGGCTTCTGAAGTTCGTTCACCAATCATCAAGTTATAATTTTTACGGATGTAAATAACAATTGCTTCATCCATTTCGTCGCCAGCTATACGAATTGATTGGCTTGTTACAATACCGCCCAATGAAATAATAGCAACTTCTGTTGTACCGCCGCCAATATCAACAACCATACTGCCAGTTGGTTCCCATACAGGCAGATTCGCACCAATTGCCGCTGCAAAAGGCTCTTCAATCGGGTATGCATCACGTGCTCCAGCTTGTCTTGTTGCATCGATAACCGCACGCTGCTCAACAGCTGTAATTCCAGAAGGAACACAAACCATTACATAAGGCTTACTTCCGAACACGCCTTTTTTCTGCGCTTCTTGCATGTAATATTTCATCATCGTTGCTGTTGTTTCATAATCAGCAATGACTCCATCTTTCATCGGACGAAGCGCAACAACATTCCCCGGAGTACGTCCAATCATATTTCTCGCATCATTACCAACCGCTACAATTTGCCTCGTATCTGTCTGTAAAGCAACAACGGAAGGTTCGCGTACAACAATCCCTTTTCCTTTTACATAAACGAGCGTATTTGCTGTTCCTAAGTCAATCCCCAAATCTCTAGTACCTATTCCAAACATTGCGGTATCTCCCTTTCATGGACAATCTGCTTTTTATAATAAGGTCTTTGTTAGCATCATCATTTTTAATAAGAAAAAACTCGGAATTTCAAAGCAATCCCTTCAAAAATCATAAACAATATTATACAGCATCGTCAAATATTTTGGTAGTGTCATAAATAACCTTTTTCCTTTAAACTGATAAATTTCTGATCTCCAATGATGACATGGTCAAGCAGCTCAATGCCGATAATTTTTCCGCATTCAACCAAACGCTTGGTTACCTCAATATCTTCACGGCTTGGCTGTGGATCTCCCGAGGGATGGTTATGGAGACAAATGATAGAGGCGGCAGACCTTCGAAATGCTTCTTTGTACACCTCACGAGGGTGGACAATTGAAGCGTTAAGGCTGCCAATGAAAATGGTTTGTTTATGAAGAACTTGATTCTTCGTATTGAGGTAGAGGCAGACGAAGTGCTCCTGTGATAAAAAGCGCATTTCATCCATACAATAATTCGCACAGTCTTCCGGCGAACGAATCACGTACCGATCCTGATTATTTAAGCTGTTGATTCTTCGACCAATTTCAATCGCTGCAAGGATTTGAATCGCCTTCGCTTCGCCAATCCCATGAATAGCAGTTATTTCCTCGATGGATGCATCCTTCAGGAGCCGAAGTCCCTCAAATGTACGAATCAAGCGGCTGGATAGTTGAATAACAGACTCATTCTTCGTACCCGTTCGTATCAACAGCGCAAGCAATTCTTGGTTCGAAAGGCTTTTCGGTCCTTCCTGTAAAAAGCGTTCACGGGGACGCTCTTCTTTTGGTGTATCCCTGATTAACATTTTTTCTTCCATCGTATCCTTCCTTCCCTTCACAGGACGAAAAAGGAAGAAGGGCCGTCTACTCTACAGGATTAGGGTTAAACGTTTTTAATTCACGGGCAAGCCTGGAAACTGGCAGACCTACTACGGTAAAATAATCACCGTCGATTTTTTTCACGAACAATGAGCCAAACCCCTGAATGCCATAGCTGCCCGCCTTATCAAAAGGTTCACCGCTATCGAGATAAGTCTTCAGTTCTTCTTCCTGCAGGTCCCAAAAAGTAACATGCGTTTGCTCTGCAAACACAGTGATGCGGTCGTTCTGTACGAGGGCGACTCCAGTATACACACAATGTGTACGTCCAGACAGGAGTTTCAACATCCTGCAGGCATCATTGCGGTCAACAGGTTTTCCAAGAATCTCGTTATCAATGGCTACAACCGTATCCGATCCAATAACACAGGAATCTGGAAAATCAACCGCTGCCGCTTTTGCTTTTCTTAACGCCAGTTCTCTGACTACCTGTTCTGGATTTAAGTGAGAGGCAACGCTTTCGTCAACATTGGTGTTGACTGTAGTAAATGTTAGTTGAAGGAATTGCAGAAGTTCTTTTCTTCGCGGCGAAGAAGACGCTAAAATCACTGGATGCATGAAACCACCTTACCTTATTGTCATGATAGAGAGATACTCTCTTATCGTACCAAATAGATGAACAAGTAACAATCTTTGTCATCAATAATGTCGAAAACTATCTATAAAACTACTTAAAAGACAAAGAACCTCACACTGTGAGGACGATTTGCCATTATTCGAGTTCATTCTTTGTATTTCCCGGAAAATAAACAGCTGATTATTTTTGATAGTTTTGCAAAAACAGCAGCAATTTATCTTGTGTTTGGAGCAACTGTGTCTTTTCTTGTGAGCTTTGGTATTGCCGATGCAATTCAGCAGCTGCTGTCAGCTGGTTATAAGCGTCGGATAAACTGGCTGAAGAGGCTTTCTTAACCTCCGTTTTAAGTGCTGCGAGCTGTTTATCGATTTTCTCTTGATTCAGCTTAGAGTCTGATCCTAGGAGTTGTGCCGAAGAGCCCTTTGTTAATTGTTGATAAACTGGAACCATATCAGCAAGTATTTTTTGTTCCTTCGCTTTGGCACCAGATTTAATGGTTACTTCTTTCCAAAAAACATCTACACCATAGGTTTTTAAAAATACAGCCAGTTTTTTGGTCTCCTCTAATGTACTTGAAGCACCCAAGTACAACACAAATTGATCTTCTTGCTTAAAAATTTCCGCAGGTACATTCTTTTCAGCCACTTGTTGCTGAATCTCAGCCGCCGCTTCTTTCGTTGTAAAAATTCCGCCTTGAACTAGATACGTTTTAATTTCAGTTACCGCTGCCGCTGCTTTCTTTTCCTTCCCTGTATCCGCCGTTTCAACCGGCTTTTCAGTTGGAACATTTTCCCCTTCGTACGGCTGTGTACCACTGGTGGTCGTCCCTGCAATCGTCTTTAGGACGATAAAGCCTAAACTTGTCCCAATAATCACCGCACAAATGATCGGGATTAGATACGTTTGTAAAAAAACAATCGGTTTCTTTTTATTCGGAGTAATCCAGCCGTTTCCAAAAGAAAAAAGTCCAGTTTTTGGTTTCTTCGTTTCCGAAACGTTTGGCTCTGAGACCTCATCCTCTTCAGGCAGAATCCAATTGAAGCTTTCTTCAGGTTCAGCCGCTGCTGCTTCTGGTTTTGACTCCACAAGCGTTCCATCTTTAAACGTTTTAACCTGGCCATTTATCTTTATGGTAATTTTCTTAGGATTATTCAGGTTGTCCATCTCACAACCTCCTCATCACGGTCATTTTGTCCATCCTACCATAGAGACAAAAAAAAATAACAAGACTTTTGTCGTCTTGTTATCAATAGCTTTCGTCAATTTATTTAGGCGTGACCAGTTCGACAGTCAATTCAGAGATGGGAGCAGGTCCGTCTGTTAACTGCTTATCCTCCATGCGCGAACATAGCTTGCGCTTTTCACCATATAAACAGATACTCTCCACTCTTTCTTTCTCAACCATTACATAGGAATCGTTATCAGTATTCCAGAGCTTTCCTGTATCAGGATCTTTGATTTCATCCAAAAATCCCTCATTAACTAGTAATTGATAAGTGATTTTCTCGCCTACATCATGATCATTCGCCACTTGATCTTTGAGATAATAGGTTGCCGCATCTTTTACCGCATACGAATTCGAGACAAATGACTGAGTCCTTGCTTTCTCGATAAGCCCGCCGACTGCCGGCACTGCAATCGCCGCAATGATTCCGAGAATCACGATTACGGTCAATAGCTCAATCAACGTTAATCCATGCTCAGATAAAGTCAGTCGTTTAGCTCTCATCTTCGCCGCTCTCCGCTTTCTCTTTCACAACTGGCGAATTATTAAATGGATCCCGCTTATTACTCGGCTTCGGTGCTTCAATAGTCGGCATTTGATCTTGAAGATCGCTTAGGGCTGGCGCGTAAAAGACGGAAATGGTCAGCTGGT
>NZ_JAZVJO010000396.1:0-3399 GCF_059453735.1 Peribacillus sp.
AGGGGGTGCTATAGGAACTGAATTCGATCCGGCAGTTGCTCCTAGCTATCAAGCAGGACAGCTAATTTTCTTTAACGGTAATTTATATAGAGTAAATGTTAATTCTCCTACTGGAATACCAGAGGAATCCCCAGATTACACATTATTAACTGGTGGTGGAGCTGGAGCAACTGGAGTAACCGGAGCCACAGGGGCTACCGGAGCCACCGGATCAACCGGAGCAACGGGAGCAACGGGAGCAACAGGAGTAGCTGGAGCAACGGGAGCAACAGGAGCAACGGGAGCAACAGGAGTAGCTGGAGCCACCGGAGCAACAGGAGCAACGGGAGCCACGGGAGCAACAGGAGTAGCTGGAGCCACGGGAGCCACAGGAGCAACAGGGGCAACCGGAGCAAGTGGAGAAGGATTAGCTGCATTCGGATATGTATTCAATACGACTCAGCAAAGTTTGGAGCGTGGGGCATCCGTCAGTTTTAATTCAAATGGAGATAGTAACACTGGAATTACTCATACAGAAAACACCACAGACATTATAGTTGACGAAGCAGGAGTTTATGAACTTACCTTCTCTACGACAACCAATGAACCTAGCCAATTTGCAGTGTTTCGTAATGGTGTGGAGATACCAGGGTCACGCTATGCGTCAGGTTCGGGTGTTGTACAAAATACTGGATCTGTAATAGTATCCCTTGCAGCAGGAGATGTTTTGACACTACGAAATAGTGGTGATACAGTTGTAACCCTTACATCTACAGGAGGGTCAGGAACAGCCGTATCCGCTTCTTTAACTGCAAAAAAATTAGATAGTTAAAAATAGAAAAGGTTTATTTTCACCTTGATATTAACTTTTTGACAAACGAACAGTGCCGATGGTTAGCTGGCACTGTTCGTTTGGTATGTGTGATATAAATTTTTACGGATAAAAAATCATGATTTAATTTCAAAGATTTCACTATTCAAATAAAGACTTCAGAGCCCATATTATCAGCTGGGGATAGTAAACTTGCAGAGAGTGTAAGGGAGAAATGTTCAGGTTAGTCGGGTTAATGAGCATGGGAAAAATCCAAAAATGGTGGACGCCGTCTCTCAAAATTAATTCGGAAAAACGTGTAGCAAAGTCTTATACTTCTCATTGTTAAAGCAATACCCATCTATCTTCCGTAAGATATGTTCCGACATTATTCATATCATAATACTATACAGCCCAATTTAACTTTTTGTAGCCTAAAAAAGATTAATAGGGCTGTTTCTCATTTGTGAGAACGGAATAAACAGGCCTCTGGAATTTATTAGAAAAAGTATAGACCTCTTGAATTCGCGATATAAACGTCGCGGATTTTTGTGTTTTGTCCTTTTTGAGCCGGAGAAGATCTCCGACACGCACGTTTCCTATTCTTATATAGGGTGAAACGTTTGTTTAGTAAATTAGGTCAAATGATCTTGGTAAGTCAGTAAACTCGTATACGTATATCTGTACGTGTGGGTTGAAAGAGGGAAGTAAATAATTTTAATTGGAGCACCAGGGGAACCAAATATCCCCCATATAATGCGCTATGTGAAGTACCATGAAAACCTCTTTAGTATGCTTCATATTCTTTCTGTTTTTTTATACCATATTTTTGAATGTGGAAAGTTGTTCAAGCTGCAAAGGACGAATACTTTCGAGATAGGGCCTAATGGTCTGGAGTATGGGCCGAATCATTCTGAGATAGGGCCGAATAAAGTAGGAAAAGGGCCGAAATAGTACGGGGAAGAGGAAATTTGGTAAAGCAAACGACTAAACTATGGCAGGTTTATCCTTCATACTGAAAAAAGGAGATATATTTTGTTTTCAAGATCCAAGGATTGAATTATCAAATGCTCATGTGGTTGAGGGAAATGTAGATAGTATTGTAAAAGATAAACAAGGTAACCAACTTTTTGGACAGGTTATCGGGTATTCAAACGAAGTGGATATTGCCATTATTCACGTGCCTGAGCTTGCAGGGAAAAAGCCGCTGGCTCTTGAAACGTCAACACCTGCTATGGTTGGTCAGGAAGTAATCGCGTTAGGTACTCCACAAGGCTTAGAGAATACTGCAACCATCGGGTACGTCACAGGTACTGACCGAAGCTTTTTCATTGGAGAACGTTCATATAATCATATTTATCAGATGTCAGCTCAGATTGCACCTGGCAGCAGCGGAGGGCCGCTCCTCTCTAAAGAAACCGGAAAAGCTATTGCGGTTAATTCTGCTAAAATGGTAAATGAAGATTCAGTAGGATTTAGTATTCCAGTTAAGGATATTTATTCGCTCGTCAGTGACTGGATGACTGCACCAATGAGTATAGAGGCCATTCAGAAGCTGTTCTATAATGAAAATGGCGATTATTATTATGAGGAACTTTGGGAAAATGAAAACGAATGGTATTTTGATGGTGGCGATTATTCTGAAGACGAAGAATACAATTCATCAGAAGAATACGATGCCGATTCAACCTATGAAGAAGAACCTGAAATGGATGAAAATACGGTCAGTACTTATGATGAAGAAACGGAAGACGAATATATTGAAAAAGAATATGACGACACTGAAGATGGGGAAGATAGTAGTACGGAAGATGAAAATGATGAGATAGTAGAATCCGAAGAAACAGAAGTTGATGATGAGGTTATCTTGGAGGAAGAAAATCAACATAGTGATTAATTCAAAAAGGGGCTGCCTTAAAATCATTAGTAGATTTCAGGCAGTTCCTTTTTTATTGAGCTTTAGAATAGTGAATTTCTGTTCTTGCTTTCCGTTTTCGTTTCATCGATAGTGCAGCTGACCCTAGTGCTAGGAGGACAAATATGCCGCCGATAGTAGGGTTTAACTCCACTGAGGAACGTTCGATGATGATGCCGCCCACCATTGAACCGAAAGCAATGCCAAGATGAAGAGCAGAGTTGTTTAGGCTTTGTTGAATATCTGCAGTTTTTGGTGAAGCTTCAATTAAATAACTTTGTAAGGCAGGTGTCATTGCCCAGCTTAGCATACTCCAGATAAACATAACCCCTAAGAAAATAGGGAGGGAGAATGTTGTATAGGGAAGGATGAAAAGTGAGATAGCAAAAGCGATGATTACAGATACAATGGTCTTCTTGGTTCCAATTCGATCTGAAAGATAGCCGCCTATGCCTCCGCCTGATACGGCTGCAATACCGAAAATGAGGTAGACGATGCTGACCGAGCCAGCGCTTAACCCTAATTCGCTTTTTAGAAAGGGAGTTAAATAACCGTACAATGTTAAGTGACCAGCCATAAACAAAAAGGTGGTCAGTTGAGCAAATAAGATTTTCCTGTTTTTTAACGTCCGAAGCTGCGCCATAATGGAAATGGCTGGCTTAGGCGGGAATTTACCCATGAAAAAGTAAACACC
>NZ_JAZVJO010000397.1:0-14805 GCF_059453735.1 Peribacillus sp.
AGCAGAAGGACATCCAGTTCTAGCTACACGTGTAAAACGTGCGCATAAACTTCATGGACAAAAATTAATCGTGTCTGATCTACGTAAAAATGAAATGGCTGAACGATCTGATCTCTTTGTTAGACCAAAACAAGGAACAGACCAAGTATGGTTAATGGCTGTTACGAAATACATGATTGACCAAGGCTGGCATGATGCAGACTTCATTACAGAAAACGTTAATTTCTTTGAAGATTATTCGAAGAGCCTTGAGAAATATACATTAGAATATGCAGAAAAAGTTACCGGCATTTCCCAAGCTACCATCATTAACATTGCCGAAATGATCCGTGATGCGGACGGTACATGTATCCTTTGGGGCATGGGCGTAACACAAAATACAGGTGGTTCAGATACATCTGCTGCTATTTCAAACTTATTATTAGCAACTGGAAACTACCGTCGCCCAGGAGCAGGTGCTTATCCGCTTCGTGGTCACAATAACGTTCAAGGTGCTTGTGATATGGGAACTCTTCCAGGCTGGTTACCAGGGTATCAACATATTACAGATGATGCAGCTCGTGCTAAATTCGAAAAAGCATATGGTGTGACAATTGATGGCAAACCAGGTTTAGATAATATTCAAATGCTTAAATCAATTGATGAAGGCAAGATGAAAGCTATGTTCTTAGCTGGTGAAGATATGGCACTCGTTGATTCTAACGCGAACCATGTACACGATGTTTTATCTAAACTGGATTTCTTTGTTGTACAAGATATCTTCTTAACAAGAACTGCTCAATATGCAGATGTTGTGTTACCGGCAGCTCCATCATTAGAAAAAGATGGTACTTTTACCAATACGGAACGTCGTGTTCAACGTTTATATCAAGTACTGCCAACATTGGGTGATGCAAAACCTGACTGGTGGATTGTTCAAGAAATTGCTAATCGTTTAGGTGCTGGATGGAATTACTCACATCCAAGTGATATTTATGATGAAATGGCAAGCCTCTCTCCTATCTTCAGCGGGGCAAATTATGACGTACTTGAAGGCTGGAACAGTTTCTTATGGGGCAGCCATGAAGGGGTAAGCACACCGCTGTTATATGTCGATGGCTTTAACTTCCCTGATAAGAAAGCTCGCTTCGCTATTGCTGATTGGTCGTTGCCTGCTCAATTCGAAGATCAATACGATCTTTATATTAACAATGGCCGGATGCTGGAACATTTCCATGAAGGAAATATGACGAATAAATCGACTGGTATTCAAACAAAAGTTCCAGAAATTTTTGTGGAAGTTTCTCCTGAATTAGCTGACGAACGCGGAATTAGTACTGGTTCAGTTATCCGTTTAGTTTCACCTTATGGAGCGCTTAAATTACCGGTATTAGTAACCGATCGCGTGAGTGGAAATGAACTATTCTTACCGATGAATTCAACGAAAAAGGATTCAGCAATTAACTTCTTAACAGGTCCAGCAGTCGACCATCGTACGCATACACCTGCATATAAGCAAACGAAGGTCCGGATGGAAGTTATCCAAGCAGAAGGCGGAGAATCTCCACTTCCTGCTAACAATCCACGTAATAAAAAACGTCACCCGCAAAATGGTGTTGAAGTTCAACGCAAATGGGATCGTGAAGGTTACGTGCAATTAACAAATTATTAAGAGGTGTAGTTTACTATGGCAGAACCGATTACGTTTATTAGAAAAAATGTTCCTACTGAAGAAGAAATACAACAGCAAAAGCTTGATGAGCTAAAAACATTGCTTACAGACAATGAAGAATCCCTTAATAGGATAATGGGTATTGTTGGTGAACTTAACTCAATTGGTGTTCTTGAAGCTGCTGAAAAAATGATTCTAGCAAAAGAACAAATTACTAAAATAGCATTAGGCCAAGTCACTCGTGAACCTGTAACCAATCTGATGAATACAGTCATGGGAGCAACTGGTGCTTTAATGGCTGCTGATCCTGAAAAAACAACCACTCTTGTTAAAAGTACAGTGGCTGGAATTGAATCAGGCAGTGACTTCTTAAAAACCGATAAACAAATTCGTATCCGCGACTTAATGAAAGTAATGAAAGATCCAGACATTAATCGTTCATTAGGATTTGGCATCCATTTCTTAAAAGGAATGGGCCAAGAATTAAAAAATCAAGACAAGTAAAGTAACAGATTACTAAAGATATGGATTCGGGGTTTCAGTTTTGTCCCCCGGTCCTTTTCTTTGTTATCAATTTAGGGTAATCCCCTTACTTGCAAAGGGATTATATAAATACTTTGATCAAACTTAGGAGGCAACACAATGGGATTTCAAAGCCCGCAGCAAATATCACAAATTGCTGCCGATAATGGCGTAAAAAAAGCTTCATTATCACTAACAGCTATGCTAATTTTAGGATTTTTAGGAGGAGCCTTTATTTCAATTGGTTACCTGCTTTCAATCCGAATCACTGCTGGACTTCCTCCAGAATGGGCAACACTTGGTAATTTAATCGGAGGAGCCGTCTTTCCAATAGGACTCATATTAATTGTTATCGCAGGCGGCGAATTGATTACAGGAAACATGATGTCAGTCACTATGGGATTTTTCACAAAAAGAGTCACGCTATCAAAATTAACGTCTAACTGGATCATCATTACACTAGCTAATTTCGTTGGTGCCTTATTTGTTGCGTATGTGTTTGGCCATTTAGTTGGTTTAACTGAGACAGAACCATATTTGCATAAGACGATTGCGACTGCACAAGGTAAAGTTGATGCAAGCTTTATCCAAGCGTTATTATCTGGAATCGGCTGTAACTGGCTCGTTGGTCTAGCGATTTGGATGGCTTATAGCGCTGAAGATATTTCAGGAAAAATCCTTGCTATCTGGTTCCCAATCATGGCTTTTGTAGCCATCGGATTCCAGCACGTTGTAGCCAACATGTTTGTTATTCCTGCTGCGATATTTGCTGGCAGCAGCATAAGCTGGGGAGATTATTTCGCCAACTTCGTTCCTGTATTTATCGGAAATGCGATTGGCGGTGCAATCTTTGTCACTGCCGCTTACTGGGGTTCATATCTTAAAAATGTTCCGTTAAACGAAGGAGCAAAAAATCAAAAGAAAAAAGCAAGCTAAACAAAGACGACCCCCTGGGTCGTTTTTTTAAACGCTAATTTTGCCTCTTCCCTTTCACCCAATGCATCATTTTGTAGATAAATGAACGCTTTTTTGGCTTTTCTGTTGGTTTTTGTACGATCGGTCTGGTGAGTGCAATATCTTCTAGATCAATAGCGTCGTCTACCGCAAGAACTAAACCAATCTCCGTTTCCGCTTCTTTATTCATAACTAGTTTGTAGGGAATTTTATTTTCAACTGCTGCTTCGACATATTTTTTTAAATACTCATAATCAATATCCGCATTCAGCAGCAAGGTCGACTCATTATATGTTTTCATTCGTTTAATCAGCTCTCGATAAATCGTCTTCTCTCGAACCTGTCCTTGTGTCAACACAGCTACTACACGCTCTCTGAAGGTCCCCAGGTACTTTTTACGTTCTCCGGGTTTAAGCTCCTTGGTTCCGAAAATCCCCTGTTGTAAAATATCATCTACATTTTTGTTACTCATAAGGCCCTCCCTTAGTTTCCAGGTTATTCTTATATTGTATCCTGTTTACGCCCATTTTGTGCACTCATTATTATTGTTGTAAGAAATACGTCGGAATTTCTGGGTTTATTTATGAAGCATTTTACCATGATTTGGATATATACTATTTTTATAGGTATTTTTAATGAGTGTTTTTATATAGGGGATAAAATGGATCTGAACCGCGTCTATTTTACCAAAAAAGGTATTCATCTCAGATGCGTATCATAAGATAAATAGACATATTTTTATTAAAGGACGGGGATCAATGAAGAAATTAGTTTTATTGTCTATTGTCTCTATTTTATCCTGCTTTCTATTGTTTGGGGGAAAAACAACAGAAGCCGCTTCTGGTAAAAAACAATTAATTATCATCAACAAGTCTACGAATCAACTAGCCTTCTATGAAAATAATCAGCTGCAACGTTCTTTTTCAGTTGGTACCGGACGTCAGGCATCATACACTCCAGAGGGTACTTTTAAAATTGTTAAAAAAATCGTTAACCGTCCCTATTATAAGGGAAAGATTAAAGGCGGAGATCCAAGAAATCCATTGGGGAAAAGATGGTTGGGTATTAATGCAAGACAAACAAAGGGCGATACCTATGCGATCCATGGAAACAGCAATCCTTCATCTATTGGGAAATATGTAAGTTCAGGCTGTATTAGAATGTATAATGACGATGTAGTATGGCTTTATAGTAAAGTAAAATACAATACTCCTGTTATTATTACTACATCTTCGAAGACATTTACCGCTATTGCCGCCTCTAAAGGCTACCAGGTAAAGGGAAATCCTGCAAGCAAAGCGGTTAGTATAGGCGGGGTATTAAAGAAAGGCAGCTCGGGGCCGCGAGTTGTTACCTTACAAAAGAAATTAGAAAAACTAGGCTATCGCGTCAACGGGATTGATGGGTTCTTTGGTCCAGCAACTGAAAAGGCCGTAAAGAGCTTTCAAAAAGCTAAGAAATTGAAAGCAGATGGAATTGTAGGCGTCTCGACTAAAAAAGCTTTAGGACTATGAACGGTAACAAACCCTGCCCAATCTGAGCGGGGTTTTGTTTTTTCCTCTCTTGGTATTTCATCCCTTCTGAATGTGTTTTATGGTATAATTTGAAGGAATGTTCGTAAGTTATTGCCATTATCTTTGTTAACAGGAGGTTTTCTCTATGGATGACGTATTAGTTCTCTCCATTAAAATTCTATTAATTGTAGGATTCATTGCTGTGTTTGCCATTCTTGGATTTATTAGAGGCGAAGAATAAACGAACCAGGTACATATAAGAAAGGCTGCATGTCTCTGTAGACATGCAGCCTTTCTTTATTATAGATAATGAATTAACACATCTTTTGAATAATACAAAACAAGTAAACTCAACAGCGCCATGACAACTGCTTCACCTTTATCACCTGTTCTTATCGTTAAGGGAAAACGTATCGTCAGTTTCAACGGGTATAGGAGTTTAATGCCGTTTTTAGTAGCCGCATCTAAAAGTAAATGACTTACCATTCCGATGAGGATTCCCACACGAATTCCTTCATTGGTTGTTAAGAAAGCAACCAGCATATTCATCAAGATTAAGAACAATAGACTATGCGTAATGGTTCGATGTCCAAAGAGCTTATTGATTAGTTTAGATAATCCTTTAAATCTACGTCCAATTTTACTGCCGCTATGGCAAATGTCCGGAAGTAAAGACCCAATCGCTCCTGCTGAAATAAATAAAAGCGGATCATATGTATTCGTATGTGTAAGGATAATGGTTGCGGCAACGCCGCCCATTAGATGTGTTTTTCCAGTCATTTTTATGTGCGCCTCTCTTAGGTGTCTTCTGAGTTAGTTGTTTGTTGTTTGATCTAAACCATTCCGGACAGCATATAACGCAGCTTGTGTGCGGTCCTGAAGGCAGAGTTTTGAAAGAATATTAGATATATGTGTTTTTACGGTCTTTTCTGTAATAAAAAGTGCGGCCGCTATCTCCTTATTGCTTTTACCTAAGGTAATTTCCTTAAGTACTTCTTTTTCTAGTTGTGTTAATTCCTCAATAGGAGAATGTTCTTTTTGTCCTTGCAGGGATGATATCAGACTGGATGTGACTTTAGGGTCAAGTTGTTTCTCCCCTTGATAGAGCATTCTTCAGCGTGTTGCGTAAGTCCGTTCCGGCATTTAACGTTTCTGAAATCTCTTTTAAAGCGATTAACTCTTTTAAATGCTTACTTTCATTCAAATTCCACACCTACTCACTAGATGTCTTTAATTATACCTTTTTGAAAGGCATTTTTGGAGAATTTTATAAAAGCTGTCCATGTTTTTACAAAATAAAAAAAGCATGATTATCTAGTCATGCTTTGTACAGGTTATCCGTTAAGTCAAGAAGTCGATCAATATCAAAAGTGTCAATATGTATGCAGTCATCAGCGATTTCTTCCGTGGCTGCTAAAAGCTGGTCAATATCTATAGTTGCCATCCTAGCACCTCCCACTTAGCTTTAGTCCCTAGTTGCTTTTACCCTAGTTGTCCTATTACTAAACGTTTCGAGGTATTTTTTTTATTTTTGTCGGTTAGACATGTAGTTTAATAATTGTCATCTGTTTGTTATATATGAAATTTTTTTGATATTTTTTTACAATATGCTTGCACCGCTGCTCAGTCAGCTGTATTTTGTTTGATTTTTTCCAAAACACGTGAAAAAGTAGCAATCTCTTCTTCATTTATACCTATGAGAATTTCCTCATTGAATATTTTTTCTATGAGAGGAAAAAGCTCTAGGCTAAGCTGTTTGCCGCTTTCTGTTATGTAGATTAGGAACGACCGTCTATCATCTTGGTTAGGTTTACGCTCCATTAAACGCTTTCTTTCAAGAATATCTAAAATTCTCGTTAGAGTAGCTTGATCTTTTTCAGATGTGGTGGACAACTCTTTCTGGGTAACTCCATCATTTTCCCCAAGTCTCTTTAAAACCGTCCATTGTTCTGGAGTGATATCATACTCCTTTAAATGAACACTTAGGCGGCGGAATATGTTTTTACTTGTTTGTGTGATACCTCTGCCAATAGCATCATCATAAGACTTAGTCATTAGAGGGACAATCCTTTCATTATTAAAACTATTTCAATCGTACCATTAAAAGCGTTCAACTTCTATTTTCATATTTTATTTACCTGCACCTGTGTTATACGTCAATTAAACGAAGGGATTCTCCGTGATCAGCTGTCAGCGGTGTAGGAGATGTACCATCAATCCAGAAGAATATTATAGTAAAGCATGATCTTCACCATCTCCAGATACGTTGTGATGCCAATTATCCGGCATATCCTTATTGAATTGTACTAAAAAACATGTCTGTTTTGATATTGTTTATAGGTCAGCTTGTGTTTGTTATTAAAAGAATACTGTCTAATCGATCCTACCACCAGAAAAAGAAAGAATCCGATCACCAATGCTAAGATGATAAAGAAAACCACAAAGAAGGGTTCAAAACCTGAATCAATCTCGCTCATAAATAGGTCCTCCGTCCTGTTTTTATTAACTCATATACAACAAAAGAAGATACCCAACTACGATCAGCTGAGTATCCATGAGCAATCTTGCTCTCGGTATTAAAAAAGCTGTTCTACGTATTCGCTGGAACCGTCAGTAACGGGTTCAGTCATTTGTTCAATTGTTAGAAGTTGTTTAGCGCTTTCAATTGATTGTTTATTAGTCTCCTGAATTGTTATTTCCATCCCATCCACCTCGGTATAGTCTATTCAAAGCAGGGCTTGGGTGGTGTCATGAATCAAATCAATGTATCTTCTTCGTAATACATTGATTTTGAAGGATTAAAGCACGCAATTAATAGAACAATTGCTAAGCCTAGCGCGGTCGCAGCAAAGAGAAAGCAAACCAGTTGGAGAGAAAAAAGTTCAGCTGCCGCTCCAACTAGCAGGGTTAGAATAATTTGTACAGCCGCTTGAATGAGTTCGGCTAGACTGCCAAATCGCCCCATAATCGATACGGGGACATTTTTTTGAAAAAAGGTGGCATATCCAGTATTGCCAAATGCCATGAAAAATCCTAGGAAAACGAATGAAAGAGTAGCTGTTATGAAATCGTCAGACAGATAAAATGAGAGATACCCAATTTGAGTGAATAGCATCCCCACCCCAAGATATAGACGTGTAGAAAGCTTGTTAGCCAATAATGCGCCGCAAGCTGCCCCTGTAAGGGCCCCTGCACCCGTTAAACTCACGATTAATCCGTAACTTTGATCAGACAAAAGTATATGCGTTTTGATAAAGGTGGCTTCTTGAGAATCTAATGAAAAATTAATGAGCATGGTGATTTGAAACAAAAAGTAAATAAGCATGAAATACTTCGTTCCTTTTGCAAAATCAGCGATAACTTGATTAACATAGGCAAACGGATGGGTTCATTCCTTTGCTCAAGATCGTTTTCTCTGCTAACTTGGGACAAGTTTGGTAATGTAGACGGAAGAACTAGGGCCAAAAAAAGCACCTGCAATACTAATAAGTAACAACACGGAATAAATGGACCATAATGATGACATAAAAGGGATAACAAAGATGAGTATCCCTCTGATTATATCGACAGTTATCATCACCCGTCGTTTGTTAACCCTGTCAATTAGACTGCCTGCCCAGGTATTTGTCAGTAAGATGGCAATAGGCCTGATGACATAAAGACCGGCTACTGCCGCAGCAGACTCTGTTAAATTCAAAATAGATATGTTTATCGCAATCAAGTAGATCCAATTTCCTAAATTAGAGATACCGATTCCGCTAATTAGTAAAATAGGATATTTCCAGTTGCCCATGTGGTCCTCCTTCAGAGTTGACGCTCAAGAATAAAGCGGAAAAAAATCCGGCTCATATAATCTGAGCCGGGTGGTTTAGATTTTTTTAGCTTCTAGGCGGCGGGATATAACCGATAACGTGTAATTAACCGCAAAATACATAAAGGCGATAAATAGTAAGATCGGCGCGAGATATCCAGAGTTTTGACCATAGATAACCTGTGCATGATGAGTAAGTTCTGGCAGAGAGATAATGACACATAATGAAGTATCCTTCAGCAGAGAAATGAACTGACTGACAAGAGGCGGTACCATACGGCGTAATGCTTGTGGTAAAACGATATACCGAAGGGTTTGGAAATTACTTAATCCAGAAGAGCGTCCCGCTTCAATTTGACCTTTGTCAATTGAGTTAAGTCCACTTCGGATGATTTCAGATATCATTGCTGCTTCAAATATTGTCAGTGCAACAATGGCAGCAGGAATCTTCTCCATACTTATACCGATTTCCGGCAGTGCAAAAAAAGTAAATAGGATAATTAAGAGTAAGGGAAGGTTCCGAATCGTCTCAACCATTACCGCAAATACTTGCGAAAGAATAGGAACCTTAGCAAAGCGGACGGTTCCTACTGCCCCCGCAATAAAAAAGCTCAAAATAATAGCGAAAAAGGCAACTTGAAGGGTCACTCCAAAGCCTTCTAATAAGAATTTAATATTGACCCATGTATAAGCTCCAGCAAAATCCATCGTTATCCCTCCTTCAATTATTCTTAGCCAGGCGTTTTTCCAGTTGCCCTACGCCAAGACTTAAAGGAATGGTAAGGACTAAATAAAACATAGCGACAAAGATATATGTATCAAAAACGACAAATGTTCTTGCTGAGATTAAATCAGCTTGATACATTAATTCTCCACCGGCAATGACAGCTATAATCGATGAATTTTTTACAAGATTGATAAATTGATTACCTAGCGGCGGAATAACGATTTTGATTGCCTGTGGCAAAATAATATTCCACATTGTCTGCGGATAGGTAAGTCCTGAAGACCTTGCTGCTTCCATCTGGCCTTTAGGTACGGATTGGATACCAGCACGGATTGCCTCAGCGATAAAGGCCGCCGTATAAATGGTTAACGCCATTGTCCCTGCAGCTAATCCAGGAATTCTGAATACGAGAAAAATAAAGAAAGCAATGATCAGCAGTGGAATGTTACGGATAAATTCTACATAAGCCGTACCAAGCCAATTGATTGGCTTAAATGGAGCAATCCGAAAAATAGCAATTAAAATTCCAAGCACTAAGCTGCAAATAAGAGCAATCAGACTAGCAATAATCGTATTTTTTAATCCTTCTAAAAACATATCCATGTTGTTCGTAAGTATCGAAAAATCCAAATTTCATCAACCCCTCTAACGAATCAGGATGAGCGGTTTTCGCCCATCCTGCAAAGCTTGACTAATTTAATTATTAGCTTTAATCCACTTAGCTTTAATTTCATCATACTTTCCTGAATCCTTTAGAGCTTTCAGCGCCTTGTTTAGTTCTTTTACAAAATCCTCATTCCCTTTTTTAACAGCAATGCCGTATGGTTCTTCTGTAAAAGTGCCCCCAACTAATTCATAAGAAGGATCTTCATCAACCATCCCGTAAAGGATTGAGTCATCCGTTGTTAGTGCATCCCCTTGTTTTGCTTTCAGAGCCGCAAAGGCCTCTGTATAGTTTTCGAATTCAAGAACGGTGGCATCTGGTGCTTTTTCACGGATATTTACGGCTGAGGTGGACCCTTTAACGGCTAGTACCTTTTTGCCCTTAAGTGTATCAATTCCTGTAATATCACTGCCCTTTTTAACCAACAATGATTGTCCAGCATCAAAATATACATCGGTGAAATCTACTTCTTTCTTACGTTCCTCAGAAATCGTCATCGTAGCGACAATAGCGTCGATTTTTCCTGTATTAAGAAGCTGAATTCTCGTTTTTGAGGTTACTTCTTCAAAGGCAACTTTCGTTTCATCCCCAAGGATTTCGTTTGCCAGTGCTTTGGCGATATCAATATCAAAGCCTTCAACTTCACCCGTACCTGGATCTTTTAATCCAAATAGACGAGTGTCATTTTTAACGCCGAACACAATTTTATCCTTATCTTTAATTTGTGCAAGAACCCCTTCATCCCCGCTTTTTTTACCACCTTCATCTTTCCCGCCGCATCCTGATAGAACTAGTGCAGCCATTAGTGGAACAATTGCTAATTTCACCCATTTGTTTTTTACAAACATATTCGTACCCCCTGTTTTTTTTAATGATTTAAAATACGACTGAGAAATAGTTGTGCCCGTTCTTCCTTCGGGTTCTCATAGAATTCAGCCGGAATTGCTTCTTCTAAAATTTGTCCTTGGTCCATAAACACGATTCTGTCTGCCACTTCTTTGGCAAACCCCATTTCGTGTGTGACAACCACCATGGTCATTCCCTCTAAGGCTAGTGCTTTCATAACATCAAGCACCTCACCAATCATCTCAGGATCCAGGGCAGAAGTTGGTTCATCGAAAAGCATGATTTCTGGATTCATGGCAAGCCCTCTGGCAATAGCTACACGCTGCTGCTGTCCACCTGATAGCTGGGCAGGATATGATTCCGCTTTTTCAGAAATGCCGACTTTATCTAGATATTTTCTGGCAATTTTCTTCGCTTCTTCCTCCGATTGACCTAGCACTTTCATGGGGGCAAGGGTGATGTTTTCTAGCACAGTCTTATGTGGATATAAGTGAAAATGCTGAAACACCATTCCGATTTCTGTGCGAAGTTTATTGATATCGGTCTTTTTGTCTCCAACTGAGAGATCATTAACGGTCAACACACCATTTGAAATGGTTTCTAAGCGGTTAATGCAGCGAAGCAGGGTACTCTTACCTGATCCAGATGGACCAATTACCACAACGACTTCCCCTTTGTTAATGGTAAGATTAATATCTTTTAACACATGGAAGTCGCCAAAGTACTTGTTCACTTTTTCAAAATTGATCATACGTTCTCTCCTTTCAAAGCAAAAATATATGTATGGTTCTCATTATTCACTAATAAAAAACTTTTATTTTCTTATTTTGTGAATTTTTTAAATATAGTAAATTATATTCATATATTTGATAATTAGTCAATCTTGACTTTCTAAGTTCTTATGATACTAGAATATCTTCGTTTTTTATAATTCGACATAAACCTTTAAAATCCTGTATTTTATATGAATTTATATGGATATATTTCAACTAGTAAGTTCTTACTCTATTAGTTTATGCAGACTTGTACGCGATATTTCCTTTAGACGCTGGTAATAAATTTTACCTACAAAAAAACAGCCTCATCGTGACGGCTGTTTTCCTCTTATTTCTCCAACTTTGCATCTTCAAATGGTGCGTAGTATTGATTCTTTGGTGCAAGCATGTCAGTATCGGATGCCCTTTGTTCCCCATTAACCGTATAGTGTCCGGTTGGAAAGAAATCGAACAAACCGCTGTTTTTGTGGAGTTCTAAAAAATATTCATACAAATCATCCATTAAATCCTCATGTTTTTTGCATTCTATGATATCGCCGCATTCATCTAGTTCAAAGTTTTCATCAATGGCATCTTGAAGTTCTACATGGTTAGATGCGGTTATATACAAATCCACATCTCCGCACTCCATGCATAATAAGTAGCCTTTTTCACGTACTTCATCATAAGTCTCTTGTACGATATCTTTTAATAATTTATCAATCTTTTCTTGGTTTTTTAATGTCATGTTTGTTTGCAGCATACGCTATCCTCCCAATCCCATTTATCAAACTGCTATGAGTATTTTGTTCAAGACTCCTCTATTGTAAAACTCTTATGCAAAAAAATCATATTATAGGATTCTAGATTAGACATACTTCTTGCAGAATTTCTTTTAAAAAAGTGAATTTAGGAGAATTTTAGCTGTTTTTGCGCTTTCCCAAGAAATAATTACCCATTAACTCTTATAGTTTACTCATAACGCAATGACTCAATTGGGTTAAGTTTCGCTGCCTTATTAGCTGGAAGAAGACCAAAAATAATTCCAATGATCATCGAAAATACGACCCCGCCAAGTACTACTTGCCAAGAGATTAAGGAAGGCCAGCCGGCAAAGAAAGAAATTAGAGCGGATGTACCCCACCCAATCAATATACCCACTATCCCGCCTATTAATGTTAAGGTCATTGATTCGATTAAAAATTGGGTAAGCACCTGTTTCCTTGTTGCTCCAAGAGCCATTCGAATCCCAATTTCTCGTGTCCGTTCTGTAACGGATACAAGCATGATATTCATAACACCGATACCGCCGACGAATAAGGAAATACCAGCTATACTTCCGATGATTAACGTCATGATGTTGGTAATCTGTCCTATGCCTTGGGCAATTTCCTCCATATTAATGACTTGATAGGAATCCTCTGTACCATGAAGAAGATTAACCTTTCTGGCAGCTGTTTGCCCAATCTGTTTAATTTGGTCTGCAGACTCTGTTTGTAACGTTATTTGCGTAATTTCATTTTTTGCAAAAATAGTTTTCCAGGTGTTGTTGGGAAGGTAGGCTTCAACTGATCCGAAAGCTAATAAGCCAGTTGGTTTCTCTAATACACCAATGATTTCAACAGGCTGCGCACCAATTCGAATAATTTCTCCAATAGGTGATTTGCCTTCAAAGAGTTCTTCCTGCATAAAGGAACTAATCAGAGTAACTCGGCGGCCGCTGATGAAATCTGATGCTGAAAATCCTCGCCCTTTTGCTATTTCAATATCATTTACATCGAGGTTAGCTTGGTTTATACCAATTGCCGAGCTGTCCGATGTTTTTTCACGAAAGCGAACTGTTGAAAAGGCAGAGCTCGTTGCCACAACCTGCTTTACACCTGGAATGGTTTCCAGAACACGAATATCCTCTTGGGAAAAGGGGGCTTGATTATAGATGTTAGGATTGGCAGCAATTTCTTCGTTCGATGGCTGATAAAACAGTTCAATCGTGTTGCCTGAACCGGCAATTTGTGATTTCAACATTGCTTCCCCGCCTTGCCCGATTGCGACAACGATAATAACTGCTCCAACACCAATAATAATTCCAAGCATTGTTAAAAGTGATCGCAGCTTATGAGCCTTTAACGAACTAACTGCCATGAGCAGATTTTCCATTACGCTCATGTGATTTCTCCTGATTCAGAGATAATTCGCCCATCTCTGACGGTAATGGCCCGCTTTGCATAAGAGGCAATTTCTGCTTCATGTGTAACAAGGATAATGGTAGCTCCTTCATCATTCAACTTCGAAAACTGCTCCATAATTGTCTCACTTGTTTTTGAATCCAGAGCTCCAGTTGGTTCATCCGCTAGAAGTAACTTCGGCTCATTAACAATGGCTCGGGCTATTGCAACCCGCTGTTTTTGACCACCCGAAAGGGCATTTGGCAAATGGTCCATTCGATCAGCTAGTCCAACTTTTTTTAAGGCTTCTTCGGAACGATCTCGTCGTTCATTCTTCGAGATACCGGCATAGATCATCGGCAGTTCAACATTTTTCAGTGCCGATAACGTTTTCACCAGCAAAATAATAATTTCCGCTCGTTGGTGTATCCAAACAGCCGATCAAATTCATTAGTGTCGATTTACCTGAACCTGATGGACCCATGATCGCTGCAAATTCGCCTGTCTGAATGGTCAGATTGATGTGTGATAAGACATGTAGATCTTCTTTTGCTATTTTATAGGATTTGATAATATTTTCCATGATAATCATTGTATATCCACTTCCATACCTTCTTTTACGTTTGCAGCATCTGCAGCCACTCTTTCCTTACTTGAAACACCGCTTATTACTTCCAGCTTATCCTTCGCCGTAATCCCAATGGTCACTTCCTGTTTAGCGGCGTCCTGATTCTTTAGTTTATAAACGTACTGTTTTCCCTTTTCTTCAAATACTGATTCCATGGGCACAACTAGTGCTTCTACTGATTCTGATTCAATTTCCATAAAGAGCTGGAACCCAGGCTTCAAAATATCATTGCTTTTCAACTGAACGGTGATAGGATATTGCACAGCTTGTTCACTTCCCTGTAGTGTTGTATTTTTATCAGGGAGTGCAGCGATATGTGAGATTTCCCCAAACCACTCTTTATCTGATACAGCGTCAGATTTTAATGTAACAGCCTGCTTATTCTTTACTTTAAGCGTGTCATATTCTGAAAGGACCCCTTTTACCACCATGCTGTCAAGACTGCCTATTCTGATAAAAGGCTCGGCATTCTCTGGAAAACCTTCTGCTTGGGCTTGATCAATCGACAGGATAGTTCCTGTGATTCGACTACTAATGGTTAACTCTTTTTGTTGTTTTCTAAGTTTTA
>NZ_JAZVJO010000398.1:0-2819 GCF_059453735.1 Peribacillus sp.
CTCATCAAGTAAATCAATCGCTTTATCTGGTAAATGTCGATCTTGAATGTAGCGATGTGACAGTTCAACGGCTGCTTTCAGCACATCATCACTATAGGTTACAGAATGATACGCCTCATAATGCGGCTTCAATCCTTCTAAGATAGTCAACGCCTCTTCCGGTGTTGGCTCATCAACTTGAATAGGCTGGAAACGGCGTTCGAGCGCGCCATCTTTTTCTATCTTACGGTATTCAGAAAGCGTTGTGGCACCAATTAATTGTAATTCACCACGAGCTAATGCAGGTTTTAAAATATTACCGGCATCCATCGAACCTTCTGCAGAACCTGCACCAACAATTTGATGAATTTCATCAATAAACAAAATTACATTTTTTCTATCCTGTAGTTCTGCAATCAGCTGTTTCATTCGTTCCTCGAATTGACCGCGAATACCGGTATTTGATACAAGCGAAGCCACATCAAGCATATAGACCGTTTTTGTACGTAGTTTCATTGGAACTTTGCCTTCTGTAATCTTCAAAGCTAAACCTTCCGCTATGGCTGTCTTACCGACCCCAGGCTCACCAATTAACACGGGATTATTTTTATTCCGACGATTCAGAATCTCAATGACACGTGTTACCTCTTCATCTCGGCCAATTACCGGATCAATTAAACCAGCTTTCGCTGCGTCTGTAAGATTTCGGCCAAATTGTTCAAGCAGTCCTCCGCTTTTCCCTTGTTGCTTGCTTTCTTGCTTTTGTTCATTATGATTAAATGGGTTTCCCCCGAATGCTTCAAATGGTGATTGCCCATTGTTAAAGCTGTTCATGGCTGCCCCTAGTTTTGTACGTTCCTCTTTATAACAAGCGGAGCACAAATTCACTTCATATCTGTGCCCTTGAACGGCCATTCGAACTTGAAAATTCGCTTGATTTTCTTGACACTTTTCACAATACATAAATGTACTCCTCCTTGATTTCATTGTAATGTTTGACTATCTTTGACTATAGTATACTCTGACCTTCTTTGACTTTCAAGTACCATGCTTACATTTTAAAACTAACTATCTATTAATTGGGTATGATACTTAATTCCCTTCTCTAAAGCAAATGAAACAAACCGAAAGCCTCAGGCTTTCGGTTCGTTTCATTTGTTCGTCAGATAAACAGCAGTAAACTTATAGCCATTACAGCCATTCCTGCAATTAAACCATATATAGAGAGATGACTTTCATCATATTTCTTTGCAGCTGGTAATAACTCATCAAGCGAGATAAAGACCATAATTCCTGCGACACCTGCAAAAATAATACCAAACATTACATCATTCAAAAATGGCATTAAGAAAAGATATGCTACAAGTGCTCCCACGGGTTCTGCTAAACCAGATAAAAAGGAAAGTTTAAACGCTTTTTTCTTATCACCTGTCGCAAAATAAATAGGTACTGAGACAGCAATCCCTTCCGGAATATTATGAATAGCTACAGCAACCGCAATCGCAAAACCAAGACTTGGATCTTGAATAGCAGAAGTAAAGGTTGCAATCCCTTCCGGAAAATTATGAATAGCAATTGCTAAGGCCGTAAAGGTTCCCATTTTTAACAAGGCTGCATCCTTTGCAGCTGGTTGATCCATATCTTCTACTTTTTTTACTTCATGTGGATTTCCTGCTTTTGGGATACACTTATCAATTAAAGCAATAAGCAGCATACCCCCAAAGAACCCAGCAACAGTCAGCCAATTTCCAGCAACGTTACCCATTGCTGCAACCAATGCATCTTTGGCTTTAACGAATATTTCAATCATTGAAATATAGATCATAACCCCTGCAGAGAACCCAAGTGCTATGGATAAAAATTTCGTATTCGTCCTCTTTGTAAAAAAGGCAAGTAGGCTGCCGATACCTGTAGCAAGACCTGCCATTAAGGTTAGACCAAAAGCCATTAATATTTCTGATGACATCCTAAATTCTCCCCTTTTTCTTCTCATTACATTTCACGCACACTAAAATGTTTCCTTAGTGAAAAATTTTACCTTATGAGCAACTCTTTCGTCAATAATAAAAGCCTCTTACCCTTATTCTCCATTCAAGAAACAATAAACAAAATCCTCTTTAGCATTTTTTGCTTTTACAGCCTATGCATGTAAATATTTAATGGTGTTATGTATTGTTAAATTCGCCTAATCCAAATTCCTATCATCATTAATATGTTTCATTTTTAAAAAAGATTTTGTATACTACTATTTAGGTATTCGAAATATATGCAAAGAAAGAAGTGTCATTTATTTATTCATCAATAGCAAAACGTAACTTAATTATCATGTGGTTTGCCAATTTCTTCATTAATGGCAGTACGACCATGGTACTTCCGTTTATCTCGTTATATATAGGTACATTTGGAGATTATAGTGATCAATATATCCAGCAATGGTCAGGCTGGACATTTGCGGTTACCTTTGTCGTTGCCTTTTTCGTTTCTCCTATCTGGGGGAGAATCGGCGACAAGATCGGCCGTAAAAAAATCCTCTTATTCTGTGCATTTGGTATGGCCGTCTCCATTTTCTTTATGGGTTATGTTACATCTGTCTGGCAGTTATTTGTTTTACGACTGTTTATGGGGATCTTTACCGGATTCGTCTCCATTTCACAGGCTTTTATTTCGACACAAACACCTAAAGAAATTGCAGGCCGCGTTCTCGGCACATTGCAAACAGGCAGCATTACAGGCACCCTAGTCGGTCCATTACTCGGCGGTGTTTTGGTTGATTCGTTAGGTTATTCCACTACCTTTAGATGGACGTCCATCTCGATTTTTATATGTACGGCACTTGTACT
>NZ_JAZVJO010000399.1:0-7495 GCF_059453735.1 Peribacillus sp.
AAAATTCGTTTAGTAGTTGTGGATGATCATGAGCTTGTAAGGAAAGGAATCTTGTCCTTTTTATTGACTGAACCAGATATAGAGGTAGTGGGTGAAGGGAAAAGCGGCTTAGAAGCTATACAGTTAGCTAAGGAACATACACCTGATGTAGTACTCATGGATTTATTAATGGAAAATGGTAATGGTATTGATGCAACTAAGGTAATAGTAGACGCAGGATTAAATAGTCGTGTAGTGATTTTGACGAGCTACTATGACGAAAAGGAAGTATTCCCGGCACTTGAAGCAGGAGCTTTCAGCTTTTTATTAAAAACGTCCTCGGCAGCTGAAGTGATAACAGCCATCCGAAAAGCAGCTAGAGGAGAGTCCGTCATTGAACCAAAGGTAACAAATGTTATGGTGAAACGATTGAGGCATCATGATAAAAAATTACATGATACACTAACCGAGAGAGAGATGGATGTTTTACAATGCATTAGTGAAGGTATGACAAATGCGGAAATCTCAGAGGATTTATTCATAGGTATTAAAACAGTGAAAACGCATGTTAGTAATATCTTAAGCAAGCTGGCTATTGCCGATCGAACTCAGGCAGCTGTATATGCCAATAGAAATAATATTAGTAAACAGAAAAAAGACTGAACACTTTTCGGTTCAGTCGGATTATTCTCTAAGTCCTAATTTGTATTGATTAACATATGGCGGACCGGAGAATATATTTGTATTAAGGTCTTGCCAAGTGTTCGTGCTCTTGTTTGCACTAGACGAAAAATGGTTCTTCCAACTAGAACTGCTCGATTCGTTCTGCCAAGCAGTAAGAATGACATATGTATCGGAATTTAATGGACGAAGGATTCGGAGTGCTATAAAACCGGATTCATTTTCAATCGTTTCAGCACGCTTTTTATATCGATGTTCAAAACCTGGACGTTCCTCTTCTCGAACAGGAATGTTATCGAGCACAACAAACCCAACTTCAGGCAACGCCCCTCTTTGATCGACGACCTCGAATTTACGCGGTGAAGCAAATACCGTTTTTTTACCCTCCGTTTCCTGCAGCAACACCGTTTTCTCAAAATTCTCCATTAATAATAGATTTTCTTTCTTATGCTTACTCTTGATTTCTTTTAAAAATTCATAGGTTCCTGATGTAATATATACGAACATTGCCAACACCTCCCATTATTTTATATACTGTATTGTACCCAAAAACAAGATGGGTAATCTAGTTTTACGTTTGGAGTGCATGCTCTATTCGTCAAAAACGGCGATTTTTTGACAATTGCCAAGGTTTCCTATACTTACATAGTAGAAACGGCTATAGTGAGAAGGAATTCAATTTGTAATTTTCTTTCCTTCTGCTATTCTATTTAAGGAAAGTTTAAAATATTTTCGTAAAATTTATCTAATTAAAGTTTTTCAACAATATGACTAGCGTCTAGTGTGGATTGTTTCTCCAGAACTGCAAAAGGTTCTGATATGTTGAATTGTTATCAATTCAGGAGATATAGTTTTTCTAGCCACGCTCGAAAGGTGGATTTCAATGACAAAAGAATTTAATGATACATTATTAAGAGCTGCAAAAGGGGAAAAGACAGACCATGTACCGGTATGGTATATGCGTCAGGCAGGCAGATCACAGCCAGAGTACCGTAAGATTAAGGAACAATACTCCTTATTCGAAATTACACACCAGCCTGAACTATGTGCTTATGTAACAAGACTGCCAGTTGAACAATACAATGTGGATGCTGCCATTCTTTATAAGGATATAATGACACCTCTTCCTGCACTTGGAGTGGATGTTGAAATTAAATCTGGAATAGGTCCAGTCATTGCAAATCCTATTAAATCATTAGCAGATGTAGGAAAACTGGGTGAACTATCTCCAGAAGATGATGTGCCATACGTGTTGGATACCATCAAGTTATTAACGACTGAACAGTTGTCCGTTCCGTTAATTGGTTTTTCAGGCGCACCATTTACACTTGCTTCTTATATGATTGAAGGCGGACCTTCTAAAAATTATAACAAAACAAAAGCATTTATGTATTCAGAGCCGCAAGCATGGTTTGCGCTAATGGATAAATTAGGTGATATGATTATTATTTATGTGAAAGCTCAAATAAAAGCAGGGGTAAAGGCAGTTCAAATCTTTGATTCTTGGGTTGGGGCGTTAAATGTAGAAGATTATCGAATCTTTATTAAACCAATCATGAATCGCATCTTCTCAGAACTTCGTGAAGAAAATGTACCTCTTATTATGTTTGGTGTCGGTGCGAGTCATCTTGCATTAGAGTGGAACGACCTTCCGATTGATGTGCTTGGTTTAGATTGGCGCTTACCAATAACGGAAGCAAGAAATAAAGGAATCACTAAAAATCTAATGGGCAATTTAGATCCGGCCATTCTTTTATCTTCTTGGGATGTTATTGAGGAACGTGCGAAGAAAATCCTTGATCAAGGGATGGAACAGCCAGGCTATATCTTTAATTTAGGTCATGGTGTTTTCCCAGAAGTAAATCCAGAAGTTCTGAAGAAATTGACCACTCTAATTCATGAATACTCTTCATGGAAATAACAATGTGCTCAACTGTTTGATTTTAAACATTTTTGCAGGCATGTTAAGTAGGACAAATTTTTAAATGAGGTGTAATTGGAATGAGTAAAAAGAAAATGGGCCTATTGGTTATGGCATATGGAACTCCCTATCAAGAAGAAGATATTGAACGGTACTATACACATATTCGTCATGGAAGAAGGCCGTCTGAAGAACTGATTGCAGATCTGAAAGGACGCTATGAAGCAATTGGCGGGTTATCTCCTTTGGCCAAAATAACTGATGCACAGGCTGCAGCACTTGAGAGTAAATTAAATGCGAGTCAAGATCAGATAGAATTTAAAACATACTTAGGCTTAAAACATATTGAACCTTTTATAGAAGATGCAGTTCAACAAATGAAAGAAGATGGCGTAGAGGAAGCAGTTAGTATTGTATTAGCTCCTCATTTCTCTACGTTTAGTGTGAAATCATATAATGACCGTGCTAAACAAGAATCAGATAAGATTAATGGACCGGTCATTATCCCTGTTGAAAGCTGGTACCAAGAGCCGAAATTTATTCAATATTGGGTTGATCAATTACAAACAACCATTCGTACAATGACTCCTGAACAACAGGAAGATTTCGTTTTAGTGGTTTCAGCACATAGTCTGCCTGAAAAAATTCTACAAAACGGCGATCCATACCCTGATCAATTACATGAAACAGCTAAATTAATTGCTGAAGCTGCCAATGTGAAAAACTACGCAGTCGGCTGGCAAAGTGCTGGACAAACTCCAGAACCATGGCTTGGACCGGATGTACAAGATTTGACAAGAGATTTATTTAACGAAAAAGGCTATAAAGCGTTCATTTATATTCCAGCAGGTTTTATTGCGGAGCATTTAGAAGTACTTTATGACAATGATTACGAATGTAAAGTTGTTACCGATGAAATTGGAGCGGCCTACTATCGTCCAGAAATGCCTAATGCGAACCCAGCATTCATTGATGCACTGGCAACGGTCATCATGAAACGTTTGAATCAGGAATAAAAAAAAGAAGGCGATGAAAGTGAATCAATCCAAAAAAATAATTGCTGTCATTGGGGGAGGTATCACTGGTCTTGCTTCAGCTTTTTATCTGCAAAAAAAGATAAAAGAGGAAGATTTGCCATACCAGTGTATACTGCTTGATTCATCCCCCCGCCTTGGAGGAAAGATCCAGACTTCTTTCCGTGATGGCTTTGTCATAGAAAAAGGACCCGATTCTTTTCTCGCCTCTAAACAAAGTCCAATCCGTCTTGCACAGGAAGTGGGGTTGGACGAGGAGCTTGTGGTTAGTAAACCAGGTAAATCATTTGTCTTAATTCGTGACAGGCTCCATCCTATTCCCGGAGGAGATAAAGGAATTTCTGCAAACATTAGTCCATTTATTACTTCGTCTTTATTTAGTCCTCTGGGCAAACTGAGAGCGGCAGCAGATCTAATTTTGCCGTCAGTCTCTCAAGCGGAGGACCAATCACTAGGTGAATTCTTCAGGTATCGTTTTGGTACAGAGGTACTGGAGAATTTTATTGAACCGCTGCTTTCGGGCATATATACCGGACATATTGAACGGTTGAGTTTACTGTCGACTTTTCCACAATTCCATCAAATTGAACAGCAATATCGCAGCTTAATAATAGGAATGAAAAAATCTTCAGTAACGGTTGAGAAAGTGATCGGTAAGGATGGATTCCTTACGTTTAAAACAGGTCTACAGTCATTTGTCGAAGCAATCGAGAAAAAACTCGAACCTAATTCCGTTATTAAAGGTGTAAAAGTTGAGCTAATGGATAAAACGAGCGGGCAGTACAAAATCTGTCTGAATAATAACAGTGTCATTATGGCGGATTCTGTTATTATTTCTGCTGGTCATCAGGCGGCTTGTCAAATGCTTGACGACCTCATTTCCATAGAACCGTTAAAGGAAATTGAATCAACCAGTGTGGCGACAGTGAATTTGGCCTTTAATAAAAGCGCTATTAAGAAAGATTTAAAAGGTTCCAGTTTTGTGGTAGCGAGAAACAGCGATTATTCGATAACATCTTGCACATTGACTCACAAAAAATGGCCGCATGCTGTACCGAAGGGTAAGGTACTGCTGCGCTGTTATGTTGGCAGAGTAGGCGATGAAGCAATTATTAATTTATCGGATAAAGAAATCAGTAAGATTGTACTTGAGGATCTTAACAAGACGATGTCAATTACAGAAGAACCGGATTTCTCTATTGTTACTCGTTGGAAAGAAGCCATGCCTCAGTACAAAATTGGTCATAAACAACGGATCCAGCAGGTAGAAGAGGACCTGTACAATCAGCTGCCTGGGGTGTTTATAGCAGGAAGCTCTTATACTGGTATTGGGATGCCGGATTGTATCGATCAAGCTGAAGCAGCAGTGAAAAAAGTTCTCGATTTTGTTCAAAATCCCGGCTCGCAGCTTACAGCTGCCCAAGCATAAACAAATTGGTCCTTTATAGGCCAATTTGTTCTTTTTTTGGAGAAAACTCCTTTCGTCTATTCATTTATAGTGGTAAAATAGGTAATAATTAGTAAAAGAATAGGTGATAAGAATGAGGAGAAAATATCGGCAGTCGAAGGCAGAGAGTCATGGGACGGCTCCCCTTTTAGAATGGGCAATCAGTTTCTTTTTAAATGCTTGTTTCTTTTTGTTTATCGCTTGTTTAATCTTTTTTTTATTATCATGATCATTAAAACAGGTCTTGCAACTATTAATGGGGTTTGCTATTATAAATAACGTACTTAATGACTATTTTATTCAATGAGTCAGTTTTGAGGTGAGAAATGACAGTTGATCGTAAAAAACTAATCGTGGATGCCGCTGCGAAATCTTTTGCTCTATTTGGCTATAAAGCAACGACGATGGATCAAGTAGCTAAAATCGCTAATGTTGGAAAAGGTACTATTTATACTTTTTATACGAATAAGGAAGAACTGTTCAAAGAGATTGTATCAGTCATTATTCGTGAAATGAAGCAGGAGGCAATAGAGGCTATTGACGATGACCAACCCTTTGTAGAAAATCTTCATCAAGCTTTGTACCGTCTACTTGCTTTTAGGAAAGAGCATCGGTTGTTGATTAAACTTTTTCAAGAAGAGAAAGAAATTGGCACGCCAGCTGTACGGGATATGGTTGAAGAAATTGAAGGTGAAATTATTACGTTCATCAAGAATAAGCTTGAAGTGGCAATTGAAAAAGGCTATATCCGTCCATGTGATTCTGAAATAACGGCTTTTATTGTGTTGAAGATGTATGTGGCACTGATTTTTGATTGGGAAAAAAACCGAGAACCGTTAAAAAAAGAAGCCATAGCTGATTTATTCAAATCTATTTTTGCTCAAGGGATTGTCGATTAACCATTGATAATCCTATTTTAAACAGAAAAAATGACTAAATGAACAAATTAGTCATAATGAACAACTGGAGGATAAATATGTTTAAACAAGAAATAAAATCGGTGTTTACGAATCGAAAAATGTTGATTTCAATTATAGCGATTCTCTTTATTCCTATTCTTTATAGCGGTATGTTCCTATGGGCATTCTGGGATCCGTATGATCGTTTAGAAGATCTTCCTGTTGCAATTGTCAATAGTGATACTGGAGCAGAACTTGATGGAGAGAAGTATGAGCTGGGAAATGAATTTGTAGAGAAACTGAAAAAAAGTAAGGAATTTGACTTTCAATTTGTTGATAAGAAGACAGGATATAAAAACCTTAAAGATCAAAAATATTATCTCTTAGTGGAAATCCCAGAATCATTCTCTGAAAATGCAACCACATTAATGAATGAACACCCGGAGAAACTTGAACTGAAATATGTTCCAAACGAAAGCTTTAACTTCTTATCAGCTCAAATAGGCGAAACCGCCATTGAGAAAATAAAGGGTGCTTTGTCAGTAAAGGTTACGGAAACTTATGCGGAAACGATGTTTGGAAATTTAACGAAAATGGCTGATGGTTTCCAAGCTGCTGATGAAGGAGCAGGTAAACTCAAATCAGGCATCGATGAAGTAAACGATGGTGCAAATACACTGCAAGAAAAGTTAACCCTTCTTGCAGAGAAGCAGATTCAATTTAAAGAGGGTACAACAAAAGTATCAAGCGGCACACAAGAACTAGAATCAGGTGCAAAAACGTTAGCAAATGGATTAGAAAAGCTGGCTGAAGGCCAAACCCAGCTGTTAGACGGTGCTGTTAAAGCAGAAGAAGGTACTAAATCACTACAATCTGGTATTACTCAAGCCAGTCAAGGAATTAAGACAGCTGAAGAGAAGATGGGACAACTAGTAACAGGAACCAAAGATATTAAAGCAGGTTCTGACACACTTACATCATCTTTAAATCAGTTGGCAGAAGGTGCTGGATCAGCATCTAAAGGTGCAGCAGACGTTAAGAATGGAGTCGCGGCTCTTCAAAGTCAACTTGAACCTGTCATGGCTGCATTGCCTGCGGAAAATCAGGCTGCAGTAAAAGAAGCCTTTGCCCAGCTTAATGCCGGTACTGCCAAGCTGGAATCAGGAAATCAAACACTAGCCGCCTCTGCCGTGAAAATAGCAGATGGTTCAGCCAGCTTGTCACAAAATGTCGGCAAGTTGAATGAAGGACAAGTAGCGATGCAGCAAGGCCTTCAACAACTGAATGATGGTGGTGCACAGCTGCAGTCAGGAGCGGGAGAGCTTGCCGCAGGACAATCTAAATTAACTGCAGGACTTGACACTTTTGGAGAGAAACTAAATGAAGCCAAAGCGGGAGGAAATGCTCTTGCCGCAGGTGCTAATACACTTAACATAGGAGTAACTCAATTATCAGACGGTTCCAAACAGTTAGCAGATGGTTCCGTTCAATTGGCGGATGGTTCTTCGAAGATTGCGAATGGTACAACAAAGCT
>NZ_JAZVJO010000400.1:0-3628 GCF_059453735.1 Peribacillus sp.
ACATTGGTTCGGGCTCGGCACCGCTGCCAATAAGTGTTATTCAAGCCTTTCAACAGAAATTCAAAGCAGATATTCATGAAGGGTACGGTTTATCAGAAGCCTCAGCGATTGTTACTGCACAGCGCAAGGGAATGGAATACAAACCTGGATCTGTTGGTATACCCATTCCTGGAGTAGAGCTCAAAATTATTGCTGCAAATGGCACAGAACTTCCAGTTGGCCAAGTAGGTGAAGTGGTGGTCCGTGGAGATAATGTTACACCTGGATATTACAACAACCGGGAGGAATCGGAAAAGACCATTAAGAATGGGTGGCTCTATACTGGAGATCTAGGGAAAATAGAAGAAGATGGCTATCTATTCATTGTTGACCGTCAAAAAGATTTAATTATAAGGGGCGGATTTAATATTTATCCTCGGGACTTGGAAGAAATATTAAATCAGCATAAAGGAGTTTCAGAAGCAGCGATAATTGGCTTGCCGGATGAAAAAATGGGTGAGCAGGTGGTAGCATGTGTGGTAAAGAATCCAGAAGGTGAATTGACTGAACAAGAATTAATAGCATACTGTCAAGAACACCTTGCTAAAAATAAAACACCTACGAAAATTGTATTTCTTGATGCACTTCCTCGGAATGGGGTTGGGAAAATTTTAAAAAATCACCTGCGTTCATCCGTTAGCGGAAAAGAGGTGTCGAGTGTACCGAATAAAATGTAATCGTTTACAAGTATTCGGCAGGATTTAGAAACAGTGTAATCGAATATAATAACATCCATGATGAAGGAGAGAGAAACTATGAATCGTTTTACAGGAAAGTCAGCCATCGTAACTGGAGGAGCTAGAGGAATCGGAGCAGCTATTTCTCGGAAGTTTGCCCGCGAAGGTGCAGCAGTTGCGGTTTTGGATGTAGATTATGATGGTGCAAGTATGCTGGCACAGGAAATCAAGGATGAAGGTGGAAAGGCAATTGCTTTGAAAGTAAATATTGCAGACGCTAAGGAAGTGGAGGCAGCATTTAACAAAGTTGTGGAAGAGTTCGGTAAGCTCGATATCCTCGTGAATAATGCAGGGGTTATCCGTGATAATATGCTGTTTAAAATGGAAGAATCCGATTGGGATACCGTTATGGATGTCCATCTTAAGGGGAGCTTCTTATGCTCGCGTGAAGCTCAAAAACATATGGTAGCCCAAAAGTACGGAAAGATCGTTAATTTATCATCAACTTCTGCACTTGGCAATCGCGGACAGGCAAACTATTCTGCCGCTAAAGCTGGACTTCAAGGATTAACTCGAACGATGTCTTTGGAACTCGGACCATTTGGCATTAATGTCAATGCTATTGCACCTGGCTTTATTAAAACAGAAATGACGAAGGCTACAGCTGAGAGAATGGGAATTACCTTGGAACAAATGATTCAAGGGTCACTGTCACAGCTGGCTATTAAACGGGCTGGAGAACCGGAAGATATTGCAAATGCAGCGGCATTTTTATGTTCAGAAGAAGCTTCATATGTGACGGGACAGACATTATACGTAGCAGGGAGACCGACCATTTAAGCAATTATTTTAATGAAAGGAGAATGATAGATGGCCATTGATCAAAGTTTGATAGGAAAAAAAACAGAGATATACCAATATGAGGTTGAAAAAGGACATATCAAGCGGTTTGTGGAAGCAGTTGGTGATGATTCTCCTTTATACGTAGATGAAGATTTCGCCGCTGACACAGCGTTTAATGGCCTTATTGCACCTCCGACGTTTGCGACTACCTTGACGATGGGAAAGGAAAGTCCACTTGACGGCATAGAAGGCTTTGAGATGCGCCGAGTCCTTCATGGTGGACAGGAATATGAATTTCACCGCCCTATTAGACCTGGTGCACAGTACTGGGTTCAAAGTGAGATTACCAATGTTTTTGATCGGAAAGGGAATTCAGGGGCCATGACCTTTATCGTTGTCGAAACAAGAGCAAAAGATATTGATAAGCAGCCAGTCGTTACCTGCAAATCAACAATTGTTTACCGCCAAAGTTTATAAGGGGGAGGGAATAGAATGACACAACAGCTTTTATTTTCGCGTTTAACAGAAGGGCAGGAGCTTCCAGAGCTAGTAAATCCGCCTATCACAAGAGTACAGCTTGTTAAATATGCAGGGGCATCAGGTGACTTTAATCCGCTGCATACTGTGGATAGCTTCGCTGAAAAGGCAGGCCTTGATGGGGTGATTGCTCACGGAATGTTAAGTATGGGCTTTATCGGGAAGTATGTTAGAGAGATTATTGCTGAACATGGTGATATTAAAAAGATTTCAGTTCGCTTCAGCCGAATGGCTAAGCCTGGAGATACACTTACGTGCAGTGGAAAAGTCAGTTCAGTATCAGATGATAGTCAACAAACAGAATTCGAGGTAATTGTTCGCAACCAACATGGTGAGAAAGTTACGTCTGGAGTATGCCTCGTTCATTACTTTTAAGAAGTAGATATGGTCAAGTAAGAGAAACGATAAAAACCCACGAACTGACTAATTCGTGGGTTTTTACACGTAGAGGACAAGTGCCTCTCTATTATTTTTCATTTCCAGAGAGTTAAAGATTATTTATCGTAAGAAAGAATGGTCATACTGATTAAGCAGCTGATCCAATTCTTGACTGTACAGGATGGTTATATGGGAATCTAAACCGTTTTTTAAAACAATATTTTGCAGTTCAGTTCGTTTATTTTCGATATGCTCAAGTAATTCATTTTTTGTCACAGCTGCTTATCCTTTCTGGAACTGTTCCTGCAGAATGTTAGCCGCAGGGGCAGTGAATCCTTACAGTTAATGGGCTAGTACTAGTATAATATCATATGGAAATATATTCAAATCATTTAAACTACATCTTATTATTTTAACACGACATATAAATAATAAGAATGCCAGATTAAGATTGTTCACAAAACGTTAAATATCTTTTTTTTCTTTGCTTTGTTAGAATGATGGTAGATATTAAATAGGAGTTGACTATCTTGAATGATGTAAACGTATTTTTAGCATTTGGAGCGGGATTTTTAAGCTTTATTTCTCCATGCTGTCTGCCGCTTTATCCAGCCTTTCTTTCATACATAACCGGAATGAGTGTTGGTCAGCTTAAGTCTGAGAATGCTATGCTTCAAAAACGCAGTTTGCTGCATACTTTATTTTTTCTAATTGGTTTTTCATTAGTTTTCGTCGCATTAGGAGCCACATCAACGATTTTTGGTGAATTCTTCTCTAAATATCAAGATTTAATCCGTCAAATTGGTGCTATTTTAATTGTTTTCTTTGGTTTAGTGATAATTGGGGCATTAAATTTTGAATTTTTAATGAAAGAGCGCCGCGTTGATTTTAAAAATCGACCGTCTGGTTATTTTGGATCGGTATTGATTGGTCTTGCGTTTGCAGCAGGTTGGACACCTTGTATGGGTCCTATTTTGATGGCGGTAATTGGATTGGCAGCAAGCAATCCTGGTTCCTCAATGGTCTATATGCTAGCTTATATTCTCGGATTTGCCATTCCGTTTTTCGTTCTTTCCTTTTTTATCGGAAGGATGAAGTGGATTAAGAAGTATAATCATTACATTATGCAAGTCGGCGGTTACCTTATGATTGTA
>NZ_JAZVJO010000401.1:0-12143 GCF_059453735.1 Peribacillus sp.
ATCGTCAATAATTTCTCAAATGATGATTCTTTATCCTCAATTTGATCTTCGAATGATAAAACGGCTATGCCGCGGTCTTTCATGTTCTTCTGCCATTCGCTATTAAAATCGCTGGCTAGTACAACTTCTTTTGCCCCTATAGTCGACAGCTCATTAAACAGGTCATCAAATCGTCCTTCGATAACGGTTGTCCTGCTTTCACCCGTCGATAGGTCTGTATAAGCAAATCCAAAGCTCTGATTATGAAAATCCGTAACGGTCGCAATGTAGTTGTTTTCTTTTTCATCTAACCCTTTGCCATCCATTTTCGTTCCAGGCGTAATCAGCTGGACTACTTCACGGCGAACCATCCCTTTGGCTACTTTCGCATCTTCTACTTGTTCACAAATGGCTACCTTGTAGCCTCTTTCAATCAAAACATCTATATAATTTGCTGCAGCATGATACGGGATTCCACACATAGGGATCTTTTCCTGCGTTCCCCCTTCACGCCCAGTCAGGGTTATTTCAAGTTCCTTTGATGCTGAAATCGCATCATCAAAAAACATTTCATAAAAATCGCCTAAACGAAAAAATAAAAAGGCATCCTGGTACTCTGCCTTTATTTTTAAGTATTGTTGAATCATTGGTGTGTATCCAGCCATGTTCCCAAAACCCTTCCAAACTAAATTATCATTATTATGTATCCACTATTATACCATAAGAAAAAAGCGAGTTTTCTATGAAATGCAGGTTGCTTCAGAAATTACAGACATATGTAAAAAAAACATTTTGGAACCTTTGCCAATAAAGACAATAAGACCGGATGAAAAAAATTCATCCGGTATCTATAATTAATGAATTCTGTCTTCTCCAGTATGATTCTGCCGGCTGATACCTAGCCATTTCAAGATAGCTCCTTATTCGTCCTCAAATTCAACAAGGAAGTCAGGATCCAAATCTTCAAAATCGTCATCTGGGTCATAGCCCCAATCATCATCACTGCATCCATCAGGACTAACGGCGACACATACTTTCGTTTCGCCAATCACCTCTACAAAGAATTCCCGTTCTACTTGAACGACAATCTTTTTCCCATCAGGAGAAATAGATGCTTCAATACAGTTTGGCTGTTGGACCGCTTTCGCAATAACTTCTTGATCTTCATGACAATCCGGGTCACGGTACTTTAACGATAAAACATCAGTATATTGTACCTTTTCAGTTACGACTTCTGTTTTTGTATTATGATTATGCGAATACCAAACATTAATTTCGTAGCTGCCGCGGATTTCCACTTTTTTATCAACCTTAATCGCTTCATATCTATGGTTGATAATCCAACATCCAAGAATGCTTGACGGATGATGAGCTGGGCTAATGGTGTGTGAAGACTTTGTAAATTTACGTCCCTTTGCCACCACCGCTTTAGTTATTATCTCTCTATAATCTGACATACTAGCGAACCCTCCTCATACAGTTTCCATTCATCCTATGCGGGTTAAAAGTCTAATGTGCCACAATTTTTCAGACTAGAAACTGAATCCCAAATCTTGAAACATACGTTATTTTATGCCCCGTTTCTAGGTAATGTGCCAAGACTGAGGAGGTATTTGTTAGATTGACAGCTTTTTAGGGTAAAAGATAGACTGATTTTTTGGTATTTACCTCCTTTAGGCTAAATAAGAAAAAACCCTTCGTTTGACGGAAGGGTTACTTTTAAAGTTTCTATTATGAACAGCTATTCCCGCCAGCACGTACCTTTGAACCGGTTTCCCCACTCAAAAGGTCACCTTCTGTCGCTTCAATAATTAGATCCGTTACCGTATTAGAAATCTGCGATGAAACCATCTGCAGAAGATCATTTACATCGACTTGAGATTGCTTAAACTCTTCTACGATTGGCAGTTCATCAATTTCTTTTTGCAATGCATCAATTTTTGCTTGTACTTGGTTATATGCTTTTTCTTTTCCGTAATGCTGGAAATTCACGGCTTGTTTTTGCAAGCTCTTGATGCTAGCAATCATTTCGCGCACTTTTTGATTATCATTTATCTGTGCTTCAGCACGCTTGAAGAAATCGACTTCTTCCGTACTTGCAATCATTTTTGCCAGCTCTGCTGCTCGTTCAATAATATCTTCTTTTGTATAAGTTGCCATTAGCTTTCCATCCTTATTGCGGCAGCTTCTTCGACCATATTTCCATTTAATGACCATGTTTTTGTACCTGTAATTTTCACAGAAACAAGCTGGCCAATAGCGGATTTAGGTCCAATGAAGTTTACCAGTTTATTTTTTGATGTATATCCGGCCAAAACATCCGGATTCTTCTTACTTTCACCTTCTACTAACACTTCGACAATCTGTCCCATATACGCATCCATTTTTTGAGCAGAAGTTTCATTCACCAAAGCATTAAGCCGCTGCAAACGCTCTTTTTTCACTTCCATTGGGACGTTATCTACCATTTTAGCAGCCGGTGTGCCTTCTCGTGGTGAATAAATGAATGTATAAGCGGCGTCAAATCCTACTTCACGGAACAGAGACATCGTTTCCTCAAATTGTTCTTCCGTTTCATTAGGATAGCCGACAATAATATCAGTCGTCAATGAAACATTGGGAATTGCCTCTTTTATTTTTGCGACAAGTTCTAAATACTGCTCACGTGAATACTTACGAGCCATGATTTTTAAAATGTCTGTGCTTCCTGATTGTACAGGAAGATGGATATGATCGACAAGGTTTCCGCCTTTTGCGAGAACTTCAATCAAGTGATCATCAAAGTCTCTTGGATGGCTTGTGGTAAAACGGACTCTTGGAATATCAATCTTACGCATTTCATCCATTAAATCACCGAGACCATAACTGCTGTCTGTGAAATCTTTCCCATACGCATTCACATTTTGTCCAAGCAAGGTAATTTCTTTATAGCCCTGTGATGCCAACTGGCGCACTTCTTGAATGATTTCTTCTGGGCGACGGCTTCTTTCTTTCCCCCGTGTGTACGGGACAATACAGTAGGTGCAAAACTTGTCGCAGCCATACATGATATTAACCCATGCCTTCGTTTTGCCCTTTCGAACCTTAGGAAGATTCTCGATCACATCGCCTTCTTTGGACCAAACCTCAATGACCATTTCCTTTGAAAGGTAGGCTTCATTAAGAATCTGCGGCAGACGATGGATATTATGCGTACCGAAAATCATATCAACAAATGAATGCTTGGCAAGTATACGATTAACGACTGATTCTTCCTGAGACATACATCCACAAACACCTAATAATAAATCCGGTCTTTCTGTTTTAAGTGTTTTCAAATGGCCAAGCTCGCCAAACACCTTATTTTCAGCGTTCTCTCGGATCGCACAGGTGTTTAATAGGATAACATTTGCATCATCGACTGTATTCGTAGCTTCGTAGCCAAGTGCGATAAAAATCCCAGCCATAACTTCTGTATCGTGTTCATTCATTTGGCAGCCATATGTACGAATGAAAAATTTACGTCCTTTACCCATATCGCGGAATTTCTCGGCGATGGCAAAATCTTTTTCATATTTAACTTCTTCTTTGCCGCGCTTTTTTGCATCCCTCAAAGATGGAGGTACGTAAACAGTCTGAAAGTAGCTGCTGTAGTCCTTTTCGGATATTTTGTCCGTGGGTTGTTCAGCATGCACTTGCTGTGATTCTAGACGCTGTTTTTCGTTCAAGAATATCCCCCTCTTTCTCATTCCCTATAAAACTGTAGCTTTTTTACTATTTTTGACTTACAACTTTTCATTTTAAACCATTTATAGGTTTCAAACAATCATTTATCCATATATTCAAAATCTATCCATAATTTAAATACAAAAAAATAAACGAGGACTGTTCCCTCGTTTTAAAGCTTACATTGACGAATAATACTCAGCTCCATTCCTGCTTTCTCAAATGCCTGCAATGCCTGCTCTAAGTCTGCTTTGCTGTGCTGGGATGTCACAATCGTCCTGATCCTTGCCTGCCCTTTCGCAACCGTGGGGAAAACGATTCCCTGAGCGAAAACGCCATTTTCCAGCAGTTTATCCGCTAATTTTAAGGTCAGCGCTTCATCTCCAATCATAACTGGCGTAATCGGCGTTTCACTTTTACCCGTATCAAACCCCAAACTCCGCAGCCCCTGTTTGAAGAATTCACTATTAGTCCAGAGTTTTTCGATTCGTTTCGGCTCTTCAATTAACACATTGACCGCCTCCATACAGGCCATTGTTACAGCAGGGGGGTGAGAAGTACTGAATAGAAATGGACGTCCCTTATGAATTATATAGTCAATTAACACCTGCGGTCCGGCGACATATCCACCTAACACCCCCATCGCTTTACTTAGCGTACCTACCTGTATGTCGACCTTTCCATCCAGTCCAAAATGATTGACGGTTCCACGGCCATTCTCCCCTAAGACGCCTGATGCATGGGCATCATCTACCATGATTAGTGCATCATATTTCTCGGCAAGTTTTACAATTTTCGGCAGCGGTGCAATCGTACCATCCATTGAAAAAACACCATCTGTAACGATTAAGCGTTTACGGTAATTTTGGGTATCAGCCAAGGTACTTTCTAGAGAAAGCATATCCATATGTTTATAGACCGATCGTGCAGCTTTCGTTAGACGGATGCCATCAATAATGGAGGCATGATTTAATTCATCGGAGATGACTACGTCGTCCTCACTTAATACCGCTGAAAGTACACCCTGATTCGTTGTAAAACCCGATTGAAAGACAAGAGATGCCTCCGTATGCTTAAAGGAAGCTAGTTTCTCTTCTAGCTCCTGATGCATAGTGAGCGTCCCGGCAATTGTTCGTACAGAACCTGTTCCTGCTCCATACTTTTCAATGGCCTTTATGGCGGCCTGTTTCAAACGGTGGTGATTGGTTAAACCTAGATAATTATTAGATGAAAGCTGGATGACTTCCCTCCCGTTGATCACTACCCTTGCCCCTTGTTCGGACTGAAGGGTAACTAATTGGCGAAATGTTCCCTCTTTCCTCATCCTATCTAATTCTTCCTGTAAATCGTTGAAGCCTTGCATATCATCCCCCCACTCATTTATTCATTTATCCATGCTGCGGATGAAGGATTACCTTACCGCATTTGCCCTCTATCATGAGATCAAAGCCTCTCTCAAATTCCCTCAGCGGAAATGAGTGCGTGATGATGGGTAATACATCGACCTGTCTTGTTGTAAGCAAACGTGAAACTTGCTGCCAGGTTTGAAACATTCTCCGTCCTGTTATCCCTTGAACCGTGATGCCTTTAAAAACGATGTCATCTGTGATATTAATCTCAACGGGGCGTGTCGGCAGACTTAAAATAGATACCCTCCCGCCGTTCGTAACCATTTTAAGACCTTGATTTATCGCTGCAGGGTTCCCGCTCATTTCACAAACTACGTCCACTCCATTGCCGGATGTTACTCGATCGATAACCTGCAGCGGATTTTCTTTTGCCGAATTAATCGTATATGTTGCTCCCATTCTCTTTGCAAGATTCAGTCTGTACTCGATTATATCAAGCGCAATAACTTCCGCTGCCCCTGCAGCCTTAGCGACACCTGCCGCCATCATCCCAATAGGCCCGCAGCCGATAATCGCAACAGTTTTGCCTACAACCTCCCCGGAAAGAACCGCATGAACGGCATTCCCCATCGGTTCCTGAATGGAAGCAACCTCCACTGGCATATCTTTAGGATTTTTCCAGACATTCTTAGCTGGTAAAACAATATATTCAGCAAAGCACCCATGAGTATCTACGCCGATAATTTTGGTGTGTTTACATATATGATAAAGACCTGCCAGACACTGTTGACACGATCCACAGACTAAATGTGTTTCCGCAGATACAAAGTCACCTTTCTTGAGAGAAGTTACTTTGGCACCGAGACCGACCACTTCACCAGAAAATTCGTGACCAAATATAAAGGGTGGATGTACCCGATTCTGTGACCATTCATCCCAAGTATAAATATGAACATCAGTGCCGCAGATAGAAGCCGCATTTACTTGGATTAAGACTTCCTCCTCCGCAAAGTCCGGAATATCGATCATTTGTAATTCAGCACCATAGCCATATTGATGTTTTATGATGGCTTGCATTTTCCCATTCACCATGGACACTCTCCCTAATCCTACCCACTTAATCATTGTTAATCAGCTGTTTTATCAATATGAAAAAACAACGATAAACATGACTGTCCGATTGAGAAATACAATAAGGACTATATAATGCGCGCACAATTTTTCAATATAATGATAGATATCTTGTACACCTTGTCTATCTTTGAATACTCTATCTTGTAGTCAATCAAAAAGGAGTGTTTTTCATGTCCAATAATTCAAATAACAATCATCATTCTAACTCAAATTCTAATAACAGCTTTACTTGTCATTGCCGATTTAATTCGCCAAATAACTCAAATACGAACTACAGCCAAAATTCTAATCAGAACAATACGAACTACAGCAACAATAACAATGGAAACCAGAACCACGATAACTGCTGGTTATTTCGATTAAACTGTGGTTGCAGACGACAAAATAACAATAACAATAACAACAACAATAATCATAACTGCGGCTGTAATGGTTCCTACTAATCGTAAAGACATCGCGCAGCTAAAATGAAGTCCCCCTCCATTTAGCGTTTATATTCAAGTAGAAAAAGTGAAACGGACAAGGTGCTTATCACCTTGTCCGTTTCATCCTTACATAAATTCCCCTGCCATTTGGTCAAACGCTTCCTGACTTAAATTGAGGTCAGCTTTGCTCAATCCTTCCTCTTTAAATCCAGGAATTAATTCTTGGTAGGATTGACGATCTGGATCTTGATAAATGATTCCCGTGACAAGACCATCGTGTTCCATAATGGTTTGCATCGCTTGCTGTTTATCGGAAGGATCATACTGATCGATTGTGCTCAGTTTGGTCAGGTTTTCTTTAAACCAATCGTACGTATTAATTTTATTATAGGTTACACACGGACTGAATACATTGATGAGGGAAAAACCCTTATGCCGAATGCCCGCTTCAATAATAGCTGTCAAATCCTTCAAATCAGTAGAAAAACTTTGTGCAACAAAAGTTGCTCCTGCGGATAAGGCTAATTCCATTGGAGAAACGGCTTGTTCGATTGACCCTTTCGGTGTCGATTTTGTTTTAAATCCGGCTGCAGAACGTGGAGATGTCTGTCCCTTTGTTAACCCATAGATTTGATTATCCATCACAATATACGTGATATCGATATTCCGTCGAATCGAATGGATGGTATGTCCCATACCAATAGCAAATCCGTCGCCGTCCCCTCCAGATGCAATGACGGTCAGTTCTCGATTAGCCATTTTAACACCCTGCGCGATAGGCAGGCAGCGTCCATGAATGCCGTGGAAGCCATATGATTTAATATACCCGGAAATACGTCCAGAACAGCCGATACCAGAGACAATGGCTAATTCATCAGGTACAAGCCCTACATTAGCCGCAGCTCTTTGGATCGCAGCCTGAACAGAGAAATCTCCGCATCCTGGACACCAGTTAGGTTTCACATTGTTACGAAATTCTTTAAACGTCGCCATCAGTGAACAACTCCTTGCATTGTGCATAGATTTCATGTGGCAGAAACGGGTTGCCGTCATATTTTAGGATGCTGTTGATTTTGTTGATTTGCCCAACATTCATCTTCAAAATATTAGCAAGCTGACCTGTTGCATTATTTTCAATAACGACCACTTTCTTAGCTGACTGAACTAACGGAAACATTTCATCCGCAGGGAATGGATGAAGCAGCCGTATATGGGCATGATTCACTTTCAGTCCATCAGCCTCAAGTCGTCCAATCGCTTCTTCAATTCCACCTCTTGTAGAAATAAAACCGACGATTAACAGATCAGGCTCTAAATGAGGGGTGTTTTTGTATACCGGTGTTTTAAAAGTAAGCTTTTTAATCTTCCGCATCCGTTTATCCATCTGACTCTTGCGGTTGACCGCTGACTCGGATGGCTTTCCTGTTTCATCATGTTCGACACCGGTCACATGGTGAATGCCGTTAAACATACCTGGTACTACACGAGGCGAAATACCATCTTCAGTTACTTCGTATCGTTTGTAATACTCATTGGCTTCGAGCACTGGGAGTGTACCCTGTTGCTGCAGTTTACCGCGTCTAATTTCAACTCGTCCATAATCCAAAGGCTCAACAGTCTGCTTTCCAAGCGACAACTGTAAATCAGAGAGAATGATCACTGGACACTGATACTCTTCAGCTAAGTTGAATGCCTCAGCTGTATCATAGAATGCCTCTTCCACGGTACTCGGAGCCATGACAATCTTGGGGATTTCTCCATGTGTTCCATAGATCATCGCCATAAGGTCAGATTGCTCTTGTTTGGTTGGTAATCCTGTTGAAGGACCACCACGCTGTGTATCAACAATAACCAGCGGCGTCTCCGTTATGCCGGACAAACCGATTGCTTCCATTTTCAACGATAAACCTGGTCCTGCTGATGCAGTAATCGCTCTTACACCACCGTAATTTGCTCCAATAGCCATCGTTGCGGCAGCAATTTCATCTTCAGTTTGTATAACTGTACCGCCTAATGGCGGCAACTTCTTTATCAGGTATTCCATAATTTCTGAAGCAGGAGTTATAGGATAAGCAGCCATAAATCGACACCCTCCTGCAATGGCTCCTAGAGCTATTGCATCATTACCTATCATAAACATTCGCTTCTTGCCGTCTGCTTCTTCAAGCATCATCTTCCCGACGTCTCCAGCTAACGCTTCTTTCATATGTTCATAGCCTGCCTCAATGGCAGCCATGTTTTTTTTGACAATCTCTTCTCCTTTACGACCAAATATTTCATTGACCACTCCGCTGAACACATCAATATTCATACCAAGAACAGCACATGTAGAACCAATAGCCACCATATTTTTCATCAATGAGGTTCCTAAATCTGCTGCTATTTCAGTAAAAGGAATACTGACTAGTACTGCCTTTGTGTCGGGTGGAACAGGTTTGAATTTTGAATCAGCAATGATAATTCCATTGTCATGAAGTTCTTCGTAGTTAACGTCGATCGTTTCCTGATCAAAAGCAATCAGAATATCAAGGTCATCTGAGATTGATCGGTTCTGGGTTGTACTGACTCTAATTTTATTATTGGTATGACCGCCTTTAATACGCGAAGAAAAATGACGGTAACCATAAAGGTAATAGCCCAGCCGGTTCAAAGCAATACAGAATATTTCCCCTGTACTTTCAATCCCTTCGCCTTGCTGTCCGCCAACTTTCCATGAAAGTTGATTGATCATATTCCTTACACCCCTTTTACGATATCTACTCGTCTACATGGTTCTAGAATCATTATTTATCAGAATAATAGGGCTGCATTACACTATTTTAAGCCCTCGGTAATCGTTTTCATTCTAGCTTTTTACATTCGAAAATGCAACCATTTCCTTCCATTATTAAATAAATATCTGAATAATTAGTTATTTAAAACTCTATCTAATTTATCAGAGATTACCGTTCCGGAAAGTGTGAAGCGAAATTCATAAAGGCAATTTTTTTAGTTAAATCCGCTGAATAATGTTTTTCTAATTCTTCAATTAATAAGCCGTACGCCTCATAAGATGCAAGGTTTTCAACAGTACGGTCGATTCCGTCAAAGTCTGAACCGAATCCAACTTGGTTCTCTCCTCCTAATCCGCAAATATAATCAAGATGTTTCAGAATATCTTTTATCTGTGCACCATCTGATGATCGTAAAAAATCCGGAAAAAATGCGATTCCTATTATTCCCTGTTTCTTTAAAAGTCCTTTAATTTGATCATCTCGTAGATTCCTTGGATGTGGACAAAGTTTATATACATTGGAGTGCGAGGCAATTGGATAATCAGCAAGGTCTAAGACATCCCAAAATGAGTGCTCCGATAAATGGGAAACGTCCGTACAGATTGACTTATTATTTAATAGCATGACTAAATGCTGACCAAATATACTCAGACCACTATTACGCTTCTCCAGGGCACCATCAGCCGCTAGATTACCATAGTTCCATGTCAGCCCTACAGAGGAGACGCCAAGACGTATGAGTGTACTTAATTTAAGCAAATCCCCTCCGACACAATCACAGCCTTCCAGCGTTAGAATAGCTCCAATTTCATCGCCCTTCATTGCGTCAATGTCTTTTTTAGATTTTATATGTTTGACGTTCGGCAAGTTTAGGACTTTTTCATAAAAAATATCAATCATCGCTAACGCAGCCATATAGCGTAGATCTGGATGAACAGCTTCTGGAATATATACCGCGAAGCATTGGATACTTCCAGGTGAATGGATGAGAGATTGATAACTCACTTGCAGCTTCGAATGATCGGTAAACAGTAGATTCCGGTCCAAAAAGAGTTTCATCAAAACATCACAATGAGCATCGAATATCCTCATTACATTCCTCCTTTATCAGCATAAAAAAAGAACCTGCTTGCAACGAAGCAAACAGGGGATTATATATAGTAGGTTCTATCGAGGTTCAATAATCAACTTTATTGCTGTTCGGTCTTCTCCATCAATCTTAATATCTGTAAAGGCAGGTATACAGATTAAATCCATTCCACTAGGGGCGACAAATCCTCGTGCAATCGCTACAGCCTTTACAGCTTGATTTATTGCACCCGCACCAATTGCTTGGATTTCTGCTCCTCCTCTTTCCCTGAGAACCCCGGCGAGTGCACCTGCTACAGAATTAGGATTAGATTTTGCTGAAACTTTTAATATTTCCATCCCTAGTCCTCCTTGTTTTCCCTTACCTTGGTGAAGACTGACTCAAAAGAAGTGATTCCATTCCATTGCTACTATATTCACTAGGTGAAACACCTATGACTGTAAATCTAAATTACCTGTACAAAATGTAGTTTGTCTTTATATTTATGTTCAAAAAAAATTGCCTATGCACGTATGCATAAGCAATTTATGATTCTTAATGATAAAAAGGATGATCTTCGTTAATTAATAAACGTTCTATTTTCTTAGCTTTTCCCGTTTGATCATTAATTTCAATGATAACAGCACTTAAAACGGTTCGGCCTTCTTTAGGAACTTCAAAACGAACCGGCAAGCTAGTTAAAAAGCGATGAATGACTGCTTCCTTCTCCATGCCAAGTATTCCGTCATACGGGCCTGTCATTCCCACATCAGAAAGAAAAGCAGTACCATTAGGGAGAATACGATTATCAGCAGTCTGTACATGTGTGTGTGTACCAACAACCGCCGATACTTCACCATCTAAAAACCAACCCATTGCTTGTTTTTCACTAGTAGCTTCACCATGAAAATCGACAAAGATAATAGGAGTGCGCTTCTTAGCTTCAGCAACCAATTCCTCTGCTTTTAAGAATGGATCATCGAGCGGTGCCATAAACGTTCTTGCCTGTAAATTAATTACAGCGATCTCAAGTTGATTTAGTTTTAAAAATTTCAAGCCTTCTCCTGGAGTTCCTTCAGGAAAATTTCCCGGTCGCACTAGGTACTTGGCATCATCAATAAACTCAAAAATTTCACGATTATCCCAAGTATGGTTACCCAGCGTTACTGCCTGTGCTCCCCATTCAAGGAATTCACGGTAAATTTTCTCTGTAATTCCACGTCCTCCAGCAGCATTCTCACCATTAATAATGGTAATGTGGGGACGGTACTTTTCTTTAATTTTCGGGAGATATTCCTTAACCATATCACGGCCCGGTGATCCAACTACATCACCTATAAATAGCAATTTCATGAAAAAAACCCTTCCTCTTCGCACATTTAGTAAGCTTTATTATTGTACCATAAAAAAATAAGAACAAAAAAACAAAGTGGATTTCTCCACTTTGCTTACTTAGCATATTCAACGGCTCTAGTTTCTCGAATCACCGTTACTTTGATATGACCAGGGTAATCTAGTTCTTCTTCAATCCGTTTCCGGATATCACGAGCGAGACGATGTGCCTCTAAATCATCAATTTGCTCTGGTTTTACAAGGATACGCACTTCTCGTCCTGCTTGGATAGCAAATGATTTCTCAACACCATCATAAGATTCCGAGATTTCCTCAAGTTTTTCCAGGCGGCGAATATAATTTTCTAGTGTTTCAC
>NZ_JAZVJO010000402.1:0-1522 GCF_059453735.1 Peribacillus sp.
CGAAACTTTATTCCATTCAGATCTTTTGGTAACGGGAAATGTGTAAATGATTCTAATAAATGTCCGTTTCCCGAAGCAGTGATTTGGTAACGGTCCTCTCGAGGTAGTTTTTTTATATATTTTTCTCTAGCAAAGCGGGTAATCGTTTGCTCGAGATCTTTTCTTACAATACTCGGAAGCGTTCCAAATAAAGGGCTTAAACCAAACAAATGTGCATCCTCAATTGTTTGTGACGATTTTTTTCCCTTAAGCATATGATAAATAGCATAAATTGAACGTTCGCCATCAAAAACCTTTACTCCATATAAAACAATAATTTCGAAATACGTCAGCATTCTTATCCCCCGCCGCAAAATGATTTGAACCTACTGTCCTATTGTAACAAAATGCCTTTCATTCATGGTATTATAAACATAAGCGTACTAAAAATATAGTGTCGCCCCTGACTGACAATTCAAAAAAATAGATTCTACGTAACAATTTCTATTGACTTTTCTTATTTGATAAAGATTCTCAGGTATATTTATATTGAAAAGTTACTATATCAGTTTTACAATAGATAAGAGTATATGGTTTTCGTGGCAAAGGAAGCCAGAGATAAAACATATCGGGAGGTCTTTATTCATGGCAAAATATACAATCGTTGACAAAGAAACGTGCATTGCCTGCGGTGCATGCGGAGCTTCTGCGCCAGACATTTATGATTATGATGATGAAGGTATAGCTTATGTAACACTGGATGATAATGAAGGAATTGTTGAAATTCCAGACGTTCTCATAGATGACATGATGGATGCATTTGAAGGTTGTCCAACAGATTCCATTAAAGTAGCAGATGAAGCATTTGATGGAGATGCACTTAAATTTGAATAGTCATTAAAAATCCATCTTCCTTTGGAAGATGGATTTTTAATTTTTTTTAATGGGATTGTTGATTTCCTTTCCAGGCGTTTCGCTTTCCGCTCCAATCAACAGTCTTTCTATATTTAATTTGGAATTAAATCAGACGTTCAAAAGGAAACACGTGCTTCCCTACGAAGATAACTCTTTCCGATAACGTTCGAACAAGAAGAATCAAAAGATTATTAAGTAGAACACAAATAATCTGACAGCAGATAGAATGTTAAAGATGGAAAACATTACTTATTAGAGACTTAGTTGCCTTGATAAGCGCAGGAAAAATTCCGATTCCCTATAGAATTTGGCGTCTACCTCTGAATACATTTCCTTCCCAAGTCATAAATGAAAGTGAAGTCAATGGCAGCCTTCATTTTGCAAACCAAAATAGGTCTCGCTGAATAGAATCATGTTTAGAAAGCATCCTCATCACCTAAGTTTTACTCCTTCTATTTTTAAACAAAGTGACTCGAGTATATCTAAAAGGTAAAACAAAGTTATTGGAACGGAAGGTACGAGACTCCTGCGGGATAAGCGTGTCTAGGTGAGACCCCGCAGGCGAAAGCCGAGGAGGCTTCCCGACCGCCCGCGGAAAGCGAGTGACTGAAGTGGAAATCAACGTTCA
>NZ_JAZVJO010000403.1:0-6565 GCF_059453735.1 Peribacillus sp.
AGATGATTTTCACATATATAGCTTCAGCTGTATTAACTGTCCGTAAGGCGGTTTTAAATGGCTTTTTTAAAGGAACAGCAATTCTAAACGTTTCCATTTGGACAATTTTCATATGATGACCTTCCTTCTATGAGTATGGCTAATTTTATATGAAAGGATATTTATTAAAATTAGGCTGAGACACTCGATATTCTGGGTCTGTGACCGTACGGTATTGTTCTAAACTATTCGACTCCTGCTGATACAATGAACTCTTTTTTATCCGCATCAAGTGTGGCATCAACACCAAGCGGTATGGAGATATTGGGTGAACAATGGCCAATTTTAAATCCTGAAAGAGCTGGTTTATTTGCGAGCTTTAGATAATGGTCAAGGACCTCAACTAGTGATAAGCTCAGATTTCTCGTAGGGACACAATTGGCAAAATCTCCGATTATGATACCCGCGGCCTGACTCAACTTTCCACTCATATATAATTGATTCAGCATCCGATCTATTGCACGAGGTTCTTCATTGACATCCTCAATCAGCAGCAGTTTTCCCGCTGTGTCCAGTTCAAACTGCGTGCCAAGTGTACTTGTGAGTAACGACAAATTCCCCCCGATCAACTGCCCACTCGCTTTTCCACTGACGACTGTATGAAGAAGAGAAATTTCTTCATTGTAGGTAAATTCCCCCGGCACAAAAAGCTGAGCAAATAATTTTTTTGATAACTCGTCAACATCTTCCTTGCCAATGTCTGAAGCCAACATCGGTCCATGAAATGTGACCAAGCCCGTTTTTTTCAAAAAAGCTTGATGTAAAAAAGTAACATCACTATAACCCCAAAATATTTTCGGATTAGCTGCCACTAGGGAATAATCAATTCTGTCTCCAATTCGTGCAGTTCCATACCCGCCTCCAGCACAGATAATCGCTTTGATTTCATCATCTTTGAACATAGTATGTAAATCTTCTATTCTTTCATTATCTGATCCTGCTAAATAACCATTTATTTGTTCTACATGCTGACCCATTTTCACTTTTAACCCTAAATCCGCTAGAAAGTCCAGAGACCGTTGTAAATTTTCACGATTTGGCGGACTTGCTGGCGCAATAATTCCAACAGTATCTCCCCGTTTCAGCCGGGATGGTTTAACGATCATGTTCCTCACATCCTTATCTTATCCAGAATGGGGATGTCCTATGAACATCCCCATTCTGCCAGTAATCTTGGATCTTTTAGTTTTTATCTGCCCATTTCAATTCCGTATAACCAACTGGATGACGGACAATATCCTTTACGCCTTCAGCAAAAAGAGAAACTTGGTTATAGAAGTGGATTGGAACAAACGGTGCTTCTTCCATAAGGAATTTTTCAGCTTCATACATTAGTTCATAACGTTTTGCTTCATCTTTTTCATTTTTAGCCTCTTTAATTAACTGATCGTATTCTTTATTTCCCCAACCTGTACGGTTGTTCGGATGACCAGTTTGAAAGTTTTCAACAAAGTTAATTGGATCTGCATAGTCCGCAATGAACGAGCTGCGGGCAAATTGGTATTTCAATGCTTTCTGATCTGTTGCGAATACATTGGCTTCGACACTTGCTAATTTGACCTCGACACCAAGATTATCTTTAAACATCTGCTGCATAGCCTCAGCAATTTTTTGATGAGTGTCAAGTGTACTGTAAGTTAACGTTACTTCTGGAAGCTTCTCATATCCTTCTTCCTTTAATCCTTTCTCTAATAGTTCTTTTGCTTGCTTTACATCGGTTTTAATTAAATCGCCATTTGTTTCTCTGAAATCTTTTCCAGATGGATCTTCAAATCCATTTGAAACATACCCATATGCTGGTTTATGTTCATTTTTTACTACATAGTCTACAAGCTGTGCTTGATCAACAGCTAAGGCAAATGCTTTTCGAATATTTTTATTTTGGAAAGGCTCCATGGTTACATTGAAGCGGTAAAAATACAATCCTGCTTGGTCATCAATTTTTACTTTGTCATCTTTCATTAGCTGTTCACTTAAATCCGGCGGTATAGCTGATACATCCAGCTCATTTTTTTGGAACATTTGGTATGCAGTGTTTCTATCATCAATAATCGCCCAATTTACTTGATCAAGTTTCACGTTCTTTTTATCCCAATACGTATCATTTTTCTTCATCACAAAGTGACTGTCATGCACCCACTCCGTTAAATTAAACGGTCCATTTCCTACAAAACTATCTGCTTCAGCAAACCATTGCGGATTCTCAGTAGCTACTTTTTCATTTACTGGGAAAAAGGCAGGGTTTGTAATGACACTAAGAAAGTAGGCTTGAGGACTTGTTAACGTGACTTCAAACGTTTTTTCATCAACAGCTTTTACTTTCACATCATCTGCTGTACCTTCTCCCGTATTATAAGCTTCTCCACCTTCGATGAAGTAGCCTAAGAACGCTGCTCCGGAACCAGTCTCAGCATTGAGCAGTCTTTTCCAAGCGAAGACAAAATCTCCTGCTGTAACATCGTCACCATTAGACCATTTAGCATCTTTACGAAGATTAAATGTATATGTTTTGCCATCTTCTGATACTTTCCAGTCTTCGGCCATAGCCCCTTCTGGTTTATGATCTTTTCCTAGTCGTGTTAACCCCTCCATCAGATTGTTCAATGGATCCCAAGATTTAATATCATACCCAATCACAGGGTCAAACGAAGTCGGTTCTGATTCATTATTTAGATAAAGAATTTTTTCCTTTTTACTATTCTTTTCTTCTCCTTCTTTCTTTTCTGTACCGGCATTTTCATTAGCCGTACAGGCAGTAAGTGCAAATACCAAGATTATAAGCAGTAACATCGAAAGTTTTTTCATTTTCTTCCCCCTTAATTTTTATAAAAATCACTCCATCGGAATGATTATTAACTAATTGTAATAACCGGTACAACCAGTTTCCGAGCCCGTTTGTCCTGTAACCAGCAATGCACTTGATGCTGCTCAGACAACCTCGTTTCAATCGGATAAACTCGGCTGCATACTTCCATAGCTGATTCACATCTTGCCGTAAATGGACACCCTGTTGGAGGAGCAAATAAATCTGGCGGAGATCCCGCTATTGGAATCAGCTCGGCATCCTCCCTGTCTAATCTCGGAACCGATTGTAACAGCCCTCTTGTATATGGGTGCTGCGGATTATAAAAGATTTCTCTTCTTGTTCCAGTCTCAACAATTTTACCTGCATACATAACCGCAATTCGGTCAGCGACTTGCGCTACTACTCCGAGATCATGTGTAATTAGAACAATCGATACACCAGTTCGATTCTGGATATCTCTAAAAAGTTCAAGAATTTGTGCCTGAATTGTCACATCAAGAGCTGTGGTTGGTTCATCTGCAATCAAAATCTCCGGCTGACAAATCAATGCCATTGCAATCATAATCCGTTGCCGCATACCACCGCTGAACTGATGAGGATATTGCTTCATTCTTGATTCAGGAAGAGGAATCCCTACCAGATTCAGCATGTCAATGGCCTTCGCTTTTGCTTCAGTCCGCGGTATTTTTTCGTGTTGAATAATTCCTTCAATGATTTGCTCGCCAACAGTCAATGTCGGATTTAAAGCCGTCATTGGATCTTGGAATATCATAGAAATATCAGCTCCGCGGACATTGCGCCACTCTTTTTCTGGTAAACTCGTTAAATCACGATTTTTAAAAATAATTTCTCCGCCGGCAATCTTACCTGGAGGCGATGGAATCAAACCCATAATGGCCTGTGAGGTCACACTTTTACCACAGCCTGATTCTCCTACAATGGCCAGCGTCTCTCCTTTAAGTAAGTCGAAGGTTACCCCGCGAACTGCTTGAACTTCACCGCCAAATGTCTTAAATGCGACTTGAAGGTCTTTCACTTGAAGGATTTTTTCCATGCTGCTTACCTCCTCATTTTTGGATCTAGTGCGTCCTGGAGTCCGTCTCCCAGCACATTAAATGCAAACATTGTGACAGAGATGAAGAATGCCGGGAAAAATAATCTCCACCAATAACCCGTTAAGATCGATGATAACCCCTCATCAGCCATCATTCCCCAGCTGGTGAACGGGGGTTGAATACCAAGACCCAAGAAACTTAAAAAAGCTTCTGCAAATATCGCGGCTGGTACCGTTAAAGTCATTTGAACGATAATCGGTCCCATTGTATTGGGAAGTAAGTTTTTCCGAATAATTCGACCTGTCTTGGTCCCAAATGTTTTAGAAGCCAATACAAATTCATAGTTCTTTATTTGTAAAACCTGCCCGCGAACAATCCGTGCCATTCCAATCCACCCTGTTACCGATAAGGCGACAATAATTGTCGCAAGACCCGGCCCCATTACTACCATTAACAAGATGACCACCAATAAATGCGGCAGACCATAGAGCACTTCAATAATACGCATCATAACATTGTCGATTTTACCGCCCTTATAACCTGAAAACCCTCCATATGTAACACCAACGATAAAGTCTATTAATGCTGCCGCCACACCGACAAACAACGAAACCCTGGCTCCATACCAAGTCCGTGTAAACACATCTCGGCCTAATCCATCTGTTCCAAACCAATAGGTAGTTGATGGTGGCAGGTTTTGGTCCTGCAGCTTTTGATCTAATCCATGCTGGGAAATTAATGGACCGAATATGGCCATAAAAACGACAAACAGTAAGAAGAAAAGTCCTAAAATAGCAAGCTTATTTTTTAATAGCCGATACCAAGCATCTTTCCAATAGGAAAGACTTGGCCTTGTAACCTTTTCTGCTTGTTCAATATCCTTTGCCCTTGGAGTAAACCACTCGTCAGGGATGTCCGGGGTGATGGGTGAATTCTGTTTCTTACGCAATTCCATTATCTCCCCTCCTTCTTATGCAGTTTTATTCGTGGATCGAGAAGTCCATAAGCGATGTCGACCAAAAAAAGCATAATAATTAGAATCGCACTATAGAAAACCGTTGTTCCCATAATAACGGGGTAATCACGGTTGCTAATACTTTCAACGAAATATCTTCCCATTCCTGGAATAGCAAAGATTTTTTCAATGACAAACGTTCCCGTTAAAATACTGGCAGCAAGCGTCCCCAAAACCGTTACTACTGGAAGCATTGCATTTCTTAATGCATGTTTAAATACAATCTTAACTGGTGATAATCCTTTTGCTTTCGCTGTTCTTATGTAATCTTGTGTTAATACCTCAAGCATACTCGCGCGGGTCAGCCGGGCAATGATCGCCATTGGCCCTGTTGCAAGGGCGAGTGTCGGCAGTACCATATGCATTGGACTTTGCCATGTTGCTGCAGGAAAAATCTCGTAGGTGACAGCTAATTGTTGAATGAGCAAAGTGGCTAGAACAAAGTTAGGTATGGAAATGCCTAAAACAGCAATGGTCATAGCTAAGTAATCAATGAAACCATTGTGACGAAGCGCTGCGATAATCCCAAGAAACAAGCCAGAAACGATCGCTGTGACTAACGTGATAAAGCCAAGTTCAAAGGATATTGGAAATCCTCTTTCAAGCATCGCATTTACTGAATCTGATGATCGTTTGATTGATGGACCGAAATCAAATGTAACCAGTGACTTCATATAGATACCATACTGTACATACAGAGGTTCATCTAAATGAAAATACGCCTCTAGGTTTTTTTGAATGGCCTCATTTGTTGTTCTTTCTTCATTAAAGGGTGACCCTGGCACGGAATGCATAAGGAAAAATGTCAGTGTAACAATCAGCCACAGTGTCACTAGCATAGCTCCTAGCCGCTTTAATATATAAGAAGTCATACGCTAATTCCCCCTAGCAAAATGTTGTCTTCATCGCTAATTCTGTCATGACAAGCATGGCTTGGTATGCTTCTAAAATATCTTTTGCCTGAAAACGAACAATGGTTGTTCCAGGTATTAATTCTGTTCCGGGCATTAAGTTTGCCCATTCAGCTTGTCCATAATTAGCAAATTCGATTGCTAATAGTGGATGGTTCGGGGGGATAAGAGGTTTTACTTTATCTTTATTTTTTAGAGCGAACGCTGTTTTTTCCCTTAAAAGCTCTTGAGCTTTAGCTGGTGTGAGCGTCGTGACGGCGGAACGGGAGATCGTTTTCTTCACTGTTACTGTCGTGATATTAGGAATGAGTTGTTCTGCTTCTAAGGCGGCACGATCATCTCCCGCTGCCATTAAGATTGGAACGCCATAATGACCGGCAACGTACGCATTAAATCCTAATTCTCCGATGGTCACATCGTTTATGTACATATTTCTGACCCCAAAAATCATAGAGTGCGACATGACCCCCGGTACGGAAGCTCTGGCATGATACCCGGTAAATATCGCTCCTGTGAAGGAAGAATCAAGCCCTTGTACCATGGAATAAGGCTTAACATCTCCTGTAATTACTTGCGTTTCTGGGTGAAACCTTTCTATAAGTAAATTGTTCATTTTAGAATGACTATCATTGACAAATACTTCCTTGCAGCCTGACTCGAAAGCTGACTCTACCACAGCATTTGCCTCATCTGTCATAAGAATTCGACTTCGCTCATAATTATGCTTTCTAGAATCAAC
>NZ_JAZVJO010000404.1:0-8992 GCF_059453735.1 Peribacillus sp.
TCCAAAAAATGCAAAAGACGTTCGGAATGAAACCATTCCGAACCTCTTTTGTCTACAAACTCAAGCGAAAGTCCCTTATACTCCCGCTTTTTTGTTTTGAAGAAACTGACAGTAACTTACTTTGTTGATACTTCCTGTAAAGCTAGATCATAACGAACTAAATCTTCATAGGTTTCCCGTTTAATGACTAATCTGGATTCCGCATTTTCAGTAAAAACGACAGCTGGTTTAGGAATACGGTTATAATTATTCGCCATGGAATAACCATACGCCCCTGTGCAAAAGACAGCAAGAAGATCTCCACGCCCGGATTTTGGTAATGGTAAATCCCATATTAGCATATCGCCGCTTTCACAGCATTTCCCTGCAATCGCCACGGTTTCTTCAACAGGGTCGAGTGGACGATTTGCCAACACAGCTTCATATTTTGCGTCATACAGAGCTGGCCTGATATTATCACTCATCCCTCCATCGACCGCTAAGTATTTTCGAACTTGCGGGACTTCTTTTTCTGAACCTACTTTATATAAAGTGATTCCGGCATCTCCAACCAGTGAACGTCCTGGTTCAATCCAGATTTCTGGCATCATTAATCTGGATTGATCAATATGATTTTGCACTTCTTTGACGATTTCTTCTACATAATAAGCTGGGGGCAGCGGGTCATCTTCTTTTGTATAGCGAATACCAAACCCGCCTCCTAGATTCAAAACTTTAGGCTGATAGTCAAATGCTTCATACCAAGCCTCTAGTTGTCCAAGAATTTTCTGCGCAGCTAAAATAAAACCTGTTGTTTGGAAAATCTGGGAACCAATATGACAATGGATACCTAAAACATTAATATTTTGGCTTGACAGCACGGTTTTTAAGGCATGCTCAGCCTGACCGTTAAGTAAATCAAAACCAAATTTCGAATCTTCCTGACCTGTAAGAATATAATCATGTGTATGAGCTTCAATTCCCGGTGTTACACGCAGCAGAATATTAACCTTTTGGTTTCGGGTTCTACAAAGTGTTTCAAGTAATTCAAGCTCTGAGAAATTATCGACTACAATACAGCCGACGTTGGTATCAAGAGCCATGATTAATTCTTCTTCACTTTTATTATTGCCATGGAAGTGAATCCGTTCAACCGGAAATCCTGCTTTTAAAGCCGTATAAAGTTCTCCCCCCGAAACAACATCGAGTGACAAACCTTCTTCCTCTGCTAACTGAATCATCGCAATGGAGGAAAAAGCTTTACTTGCATAAGCTACTTGTGCCTTAACGCCGAGATCCTCAAACGTTTGTTTAAAGCCCCTAGCGCGTTCTCTAATTAAAGTAACATCATAAACATAAAGAGGCGTGCCGTATTCCGCAGCAAGATATACTGTATCAACACCGCCGATTTCTAAATGCCCTTGTTCATTTACTCGTTCGGTTCCATAGAAATGCATATTCCCTCTCCCTTTCTTGAAAAAGGTATCTCAATAAAATGAGGCAGACTAGAAAGAGTCCGTTCCTTTTGTAAAGGAAATCTTTTTCCCTTTCTCCATCAACCCCATACAGTGTAATTTAGCCTTTTAACGCTTTATTTGAATAAATTTAAAATTACCACAACTTTTCGACAACATCAATACAAAATCCTACTTCGTCTGCCGATACTTATCCTGCGGATGAACAACACTTGGTCTAATTCGCGAACCAGGTAGCGTCCTTCTTATTAAGATATGCGAGAGGGCCTTAGGACGAAATGGGATAAATGGCCATAGATAAGGAGTATTCAATGATTTAATGCTTGCCAGCAAGACAAAGAACAAAGTCATTCCACCTACTAAACCAGGCAAATGGAAGATCGCGACCAGTATAAGAATCCCTAAGCGGGTAATTTTATTCGCTACTCCAAGCTCAAGACTTGGAGTTACAAACGTTCCTATTGTGGCGACCGATACATAAAGAATAACCTCTGGAACAAATAAACCGACATCTATCGCAATTTGACCAATCAATACGGCAGCAATTAACCCCATCGCGGTCGAAAGCGGGGTTGGTGTATGAATAGCTGCCATTCTGAGAAACTCAATGCCTATTTCAGCGATGAATAGCTGAATGATGATTGGGATATTTGTGTGCTCATTAGGTCCGATAAACGCCAATTTTTCGGGCAGCATGGAAGGTTCGACAACAAACAAAAACCAGATAGGCAAAAGAAAAACGGACGCAATAATCCCTAAAAATCTAACCCACCTGACCATTGTACCTACAGCAGGAGACTGCCGATACTCCTCCGCATGCTGCATATGATGGAAGATAGTTGTCGGTGTAAGGATAACGCTTGGCGAGGTATCGACGATAATAATGACATGGCCCTCTAAAAGATGTGCTGCTGCGACATCGGGCCGTTCGGTATAGCGTACAAGCGGATACGGATTATATCCTTGTTTGACAATAAATTCTTCAACTGTTTTATCAGCCATCGGCAGGCCGTCCATATCAATGGCTTCTAATTCTTTACGAATGATCTCAATTAAATCTGGATCAGCAATATCTTTAATATAACCAATAGATATATCCGTTTTTGAACGTTCCCCTACCTTCAGCATTTCAAAACGCAGATTTTCATCACGAATTCTTCGTCTCGTTAACGCGGTATTAAGAATGATATTTTCTACATACCCATCGCGTGATCCTCGGACGACTTTTTCTGTATCCGGCTCTTCAGGACTTCTCCCTGGATAACTTCTCACATCCACGACTAAGGCAGTTGGTGCACCATCAACTATAATAGCGATTAGACCAGACAAGACCTGATCGACCATTTCATCTAGTGTTTCAACTCGGCTGACCGATTGGTTCACCAATCTATTTTCTATAATTTCAAAAACCTTCGCCTTATTCGTTTCTTTATCATTAATTTCAACGAGCTGACTTAAAATGTCCGTAATGAAACTCGTGTCGCATAGCCCGTTGACATAATACATTTGAATATCTGTTTTTAAGATGACAAACTTGCGGACACCCAGGTCAAAGCTGGTTCCAAGCCCGACATTTTTTTTGAAATACGCTTCTACTTGATCTGCGTCCTTATAGATCTTGGTCTTGTTCTCGTTTTCCGAACTCACGATACCCGCTCCTTTCCAAAATAAGTTCCACCGCTAACCTTGTAATGGGTGCTCCCTTACGATAATCGTCCCTGCTTGCCATTTTCCCAATGTCTCCAATTCCAACAACCAACGGTGCATGTAATTCATCAATACAGTACACCGTATCTCCCGTGATTCTGCCGAGTTCAAATTCAGCTGTGCCATTTTTATCGACGCCTTGTGGAGTTAAATTCCCTTCCCGATCAATACTTACATCCACTCTTGTCCACTCCGCATGTCTAGTCCTTGATGCAACAGCGATAATACCAAGAACTTCGATTCCATCATCAAGAGCCACGTAGCGCATCGCTATTTCTCCTGCCCCTTCACCGACAATTCCACTATCATCAAACATGACTAAAACAGGATCATAGGGCGTTTTCTTGATCATTCTGACTAATTCGGCACCCGAATGAACCGATGGATTTCCATACGACATTGAAATACATCGACCGCCAATCTCCTTTGCCACAAGCTCCACCACTCGCTTGGCATATTCATCACCATCTGTAATTAAGATCACTTTTCGTTTTGCGTCCATCAACTTGTTCCTTTCAGCACTTTGTTATAAATCGACAAAATAGAGCCATTGAAACAATGAACCAGCCACTTTTCCTAGTACAAGGGCCATCACCAAATAAATCACTTTATCCTGAAGCCCAATGCGTTTTGAAAGAATCGGAAAAACATTAATAACTTCTGTAAGCGCAGCTGCCAGCATTCCATTAAAGATTCCATCAGCCAGTCCGATTGGGAGCAGGATATACGCATGTATGTAAAACGATACACCTTGTAATTCGTTCCATCCAAAGAACACGATGCCTAAAACGATGGCCGCTTCATAGGATGGCAGCCTCTTTTCTGTTTTGGTGAGTTGAGCCAGCCTTGGGAGAACTCCAAGCACAGTTAGGAATGCCACAAATCCAGCACCCACGGACAGACCACCAGCAAGTCCGACAAACATACAGAAGAGAATACTACCTGTCATCAAGATGCCTGATACTTTCCTTATTTTCATGCATAATTACGTACTGATCGAGGTCTTGCTGGTAGTTGAATATTTCAACCTCGAGCGGACTTGGTTCTTCATTAAACCTTTTTTTGAAGAATTGATTAAAGAAGAGAATCATTCCAAGTCCTAAACCAAAACTATAGGGAATTTGGATAAGCAGAGGCTTCGTATCCTCCCTTCCTGTAATAATCTTGAATAATTTTTGATGTACCTCTTGCATACTGACATCCACATGAAAGTTCATAATGGTGATGCCTGCCCCAATAAATAAAAGAAACCAAACGGCTAGAAAAGATAGAATGGAGAATCTTCTTTTCTCATAAATGACTTCAATAATCGTTTGTGCTGGCCCAAGGGTTTGCACTTCAATGGTTGGATCCACATTACGGATACATTGAATCATATGGATAAGATCAATAATGATGATATTGTTATCCGCTCTCGATACCTTTAACAGTTTCGTTTGTTCTAAGGTCTTAACAATATCGTCCGGCCCTATAATACGGGCAACATCTTTAACGAATAATTCTTGCTCCTGTCGAACATGTACCCTGTTTCTCATACGAACATAGACTAGTTCCATACATTTCACACTCCGCCCATTGATTTCCGTATAAAACTAGTATGGATTGCGAAGACAAGGAACATACAAGGCACTTTACAAAGTGTAAAAATTTCCATAAAAAAAACTGTCCCTGCAGGTCATGTTAAACATGATCTGCAGGGACAGCCTCTTCTATTTAATTAAGTCGTTGGGAAAAAAATCATTTGAAGAAGGAAGATTACACCGAACACTAAAATTAATGGGTGAACTTCTTTCCATTTTCCGTTGACAATTTTCAATAAGGGATAAGTAATGAAACCAACTGCAATTCCTGTGGAGATACTAGAAGTCAACGGCATAACTAGGATAATCGCAAAAGCAGGGAATGCTTCATCAAGTTTCATCCAATCAATCTTAGATAGACCAACCATCATGAAACTGCCGACAATCACTAACACTGGAGCTGTAATTGACGGGAGTCCCGAAATTGCGCTGATCAGCGGAGAGAAAAAGGCGGTTATTGCAAAGAGAATAGCGATGACAATAGCCGTTAATCCAGTTCGTCCTCCCGCCGTAACACCAGCGGTTGATTCTACATAAGCCGTGGAAGGACTTGTTCCAAACAGCGAACCAACAGTCGTTGCTACCGCATCACCAAGGAACGCGGTTTTCGCGTTTGGAAGTTTCCCATCTTTCATTAAACCAGCTTGTTCCGTTACACCAATCATCGTGCCCGTTGTATCAAAAATAGTGACAAGTAAAAAGGCAAATACAACCGCATATAAACTGTTTGAAAATACACCAGAAATATCAATGTCTAAGAATACTGGTGTTGGAGGTGTTGACACGACGTCTGTAAACTGAAGCATGTCGAAGAAATAACCGATAACTGCCGTAACCAGCATTCCAAGGAACAACGCCCCTTTGACATTCCTTGCCATCAATATCAGAGTAATAAATAATCCGACAATCGATAAAACCGCAATAGGTGAACTTAGGTCACCTAAGGAAACAAACGTTTCGTCATTTGGAACAATAATTTGACTATTTCTTAAACCCATAAACGCAATAAATAGCCCAATACCAGACGTAATGCCATATTTAAGCGAATTAGGGATCGCAACAATAATCATTTCACGAAGCTTTGTAACACTTAATAATAAAAACAGAAGACCCGCAATAAAGACCGTACCTAATACAATTTGATAAGAAAGTCCTTGTGTACCGACAACACTTGCAAAGTATGCATTTAACCCCATACCCGGTGCTACAGCAATTGGATACTTAGCGAAAACACCCATGATTAACGTACCAATGACAGCGGATATAATCGTTGCCATAAACACCTGATCAAAAGGAATTCCTGCAGATTTAAGGATAGCGGGATTCACAATTATAATATAAACCATTGTAAAAAACGTTGTAAACCCTGCAACTAACTCGGTTCGAATAGTCGTTCCATGTTCTTTCAGGGAAAAATATTTCTCAAGCATCTTAATACCTCCACATTTTCAAAAAAGCGAATAAAATCAACAGCATTTCTTATAATATTCGTTTTTCCTTGTTATTTCAACTAAAATCTATCATATTTTTATATTTTTTTAACAAAAGTGGCCATTTTGACTGCGAAGTCGCTTACATTCTTCATTAGTATTGCTTAGACAGCAAAAGTAATGCTTTTTACGTGATTTTTCAGATATATTTTTAAATTCAATCATTAATATATGTACACAAAAAAGAACACATGAATCATCGATTCATGTGTTCTTTCATTTGCTCTAAGATTTTTTTTTCAAGCCGTGAAACTTGAACCTGTGAAATGCCGAGCCGTCCGGCAACCTCAGATTGTGTTTGGTCCTTATAGTAGCGTAAATAAACGATTAGCCTTTCCCGTTCATCTAACTCTTCGATAGCTTCTTTTAAGGTGATTTTATCAAACCATTTTGTATCATTATTGTCGGCCATTTGATCCAGCAAGGTAATTGGATCACCGTCATTTTCATAAACGGTTTCATGGATGGATGAAGGTGTCCTGCTCGCTTCTTGAGCAAGAATCACTTCTTCAGGAGTCAACTCTAGAAATTCGGCAAGTTCGTTAACAGTTGGTACTCTTCCAAAATTTTTGGAAAGTTCTTCTTTAGCCCGGCGAATTTTATTGGCCATTTCTTTCAATGACCGGCTCACCTTTACTGTTCCGTCGTCACGGATAAAACGTTGAATTTCGCCAATAATCATAGGAACTGCATAAGTTGAAAACTTGACCTCGAATGATAAATCGAACTTATCGACGGATTTCAGCAGTCCAATGCAGCCAATCTGATATAAATCATCAGGCTCATATCCTCTATTAAGGAATCTTTGAACAACAGACCATACCAGTCTCAAATTACTTTGGACAATCAGGTCCCTCGCAGCCTGATCACCGCTCTGACTGCTCTGAATTAACCGCCGTAATTCATCATCCTTCAAATGGGTTTGTTTCTTCTTATTTTTAACCTCCACATCCATATGCAAATCTCCCTTAATTGCACACTTTACTTTTGGTTAAGTGCTTTTTTAAACGAATGATCGTTCCTTCGCCTTTATGGGAAATGACATGCATCTCGTCCATGAAATTTTCCATGATTGTGAAGCCCATACCGGAGCGTTCAAGCTCAGGCTTAGTTGTATAAAGCGGCTGTGTGGCTTCTCCGACATCATCTATACCGAGGCCCTCATCTCGGAAAATCAATTCAACTACATCCCCTTCAATCATGACTGAGATATAGACCATACCGTTCGGATCATTTTCATAACCGTGAATAATTGAATTTGTGACGGCTTCAGACACAACCGTCTGAATCTCAGTCAGTTCATCCAAGGCAGGATCCAGCTGAGCAATGAACGCGGCGACTGTCACTCTGGCAAAGGATTCGTTTTGGCTTAGTGCGGTAAATTTAATTTCCATGTTATTTTTCATGGTTAGGCAACCCCCAATCTTTGTAAAGCGTTTTCCTCAGAAAGTTCCAGCTTAATAATCTTAAACAACCCGGACATCTCAAATAGTCGCTTTATCGTTGGGGAAATTGCACACACAACCATTTCACCCTTCTTTTCCTTAATCTGCTTATAGCGTCCTAGAATGACTCCTAGGCCTGAACTATCCATAAAGGAAAGCCCCCCAAGGTTTAAAATAATATGCTGAATGTTATGCTTTATAATCGCGGATTCAGCCTGTTTTCTTAATTTTTCTGCCGTATGATGATCTAATTCTCCCTTTAAGCGTATGCATAGGACTCGATCCTTTGCTTCCATATCAATGATAAGACTCACAATATACAGCCTCCTTATCTGTCGTTATAGAAGTCAAATTCTCCTTTTGTCCAATAGAATCCTTCTCTCTTGCAAAACTAGTGTCCTTTCGCTGAAAAAAGTTTATATACGCATTCTTTTGACAAATTATGCTAATTGGTTTGTGTGAACATTCCAAAAACCCGTTTATACAGTTCCCACCAGCTTGCATTTTCAATCTTTTCCTTTGCTACAATTGGGGATTCAACGACCAGCTTCCCATCTTTGATAATTTTCAACTTACCAATTTCTTCTCCTTTAGCAATTGGTGCCTTTATCTGTTTGTCCATTTCGATACTTCTCGTAAAATCCTTTGCTAATCCGCCTTTTTTAGTCAATACAGAGATGGGTTCACTGGTAACGCCTGTGACAGTCTTTTTACTGCCTTTACTTACTGGTGCTTTTTTTAGTACTACGCCTCTTTCATAGAGCGGATGCGTCATATATTGTGAGAAGGCATAATCGAGCATTTTTGTCACCTGTGCATTACGAGTCTTCGGATTCGGCGCACCAAACACAACGGCAATCACGCGCATATTCCCTTTTTTCGCTGTAGCGGTCAAGCAATATTTTGCTTCATTCGTATAGCCTGTTTTTAATCCATCAACACCTGGATAAAATTTCACCAATCGGTTGGTGTTTACAAGCCAGAACTTTTTGTCGGTATCTTCACGCAGATAGGATTCATAAACTCCTGTAAAGTTTGTAATCTTTTCATATTTAAGTAATTCCTTTGCCATAATCGACATATCATGTGCTGTGCTGTAGTGATCCTCTACAGGTAGTCCTGTAGGGTTTTGAAATTTTGTGTTTTTCAATCCTAGCTGTTTAACTTTTTCATTCATTTTTTTAACGAAGCCTTCTTCTGAACCACCTAGTCTTTCAGCCATTGCCATTGATGCGTCATTCGCAGATCCAATTGAGATTCCCTGAAGCATCTGCTCCGTTGTCATTTCCTCTCCTGGTTCTAGAAAAATTTGTGAT
>NZ_JAZVJO010000405.1:0-2151 GCF_059453735.1 Peribacillus sp.
TGGAGGATATAAAGTTTCTGGCGGCTTGCACGGTGTTGGTGCTTCTGTTGTTAATGCCCTTTCAAGTGTTTTAGAAGTGTTTGTTCATAGGGATGGACATATCTATTACCAAAAGTTCATGCGAGGCGCTCCACAAGAAGATCTGGCCATTGTTGGTGATACAGATCATACAGGTACAACGGTTCACTTTATTCCTGATGGAGAAATCTTTACTGAAACATTAGAATTTGAATTTGATACGCTGGCAACTCGAATGAGAGAACTGGCTTTCTTAAACAAAGGATTAAAACTGATTCTTGAGGATAAACGTGAAGAAGATAAAACGGCCGAATACCATTACGAGGGCGGTATTAGTTCATATGTAGAACATTTAAACCGCTCAAAAGTCGTTTTGCATGACGAACCTATTTTCATGGAAGGTGAAAAAGACGGTATTTCCGTGGAAATAGCTCTTCAATACAATGATGGATACATCAGCAATTTATTTTCATTTGCGAATAACATCCATACCTATGAGGGCGGAACACATGAATCCGGATTTAAAACTGCTCTGACACGAGTTATTAATGACTATGCACGTAAGAATGGATTGCTTAAAGAAGCGGACACAAACTTCTCTGGAGATGACGTTCGTGAAGGATTAACTGCCATTATTTCTATCAAGCATCCAGATCCGCAGTTTGAAGGTCAAACAAAAACGAAACTTGGGAATTCAGAAGCAAGGACAGTCTCTGACTCCATTCTCTCTGAACGATTAGATGCGTTTTTATATGAGAATCCTTCTGTTGCAAAAAAAGTAGTTGAAAAAGGGCTTATGGCAACCAGGGCACGTCTTGCAGCGAAAAAAGCTCGTGAACTAACGAGACGGAAGAGTGCTTTAGAGGTTTCTAGTTTACCTGGTAAGCTTGCAGATTGTTCATCTAAGGATCCGTCTATCAGTGAAATCTACATTGTAGAAGGTAACTCCGCAGGAGGATCTGCGAAACAAGGACGGGATCGCCACTTCCAAGCTATTCTGCCGCTTAGAGGGAAAATCTTAAACGTTGAGAAAGCGCGTTTAGATCGTATCCTTCACAATATTGAAATTGGAACCATTATCACCGCTTTAGGAACAGGGATTGGTGAAGAATTCAATATTGAAAAAGCTAGATATCATAAAATTGTCATTATGACAGATGCCGATGTCGATGGTGCACATATTCGGACGCTGATGTTAACGTTCTTTTACCGTTATATGCGAAAAATTATTGAATACGGCTATATTTATATCGCTCAGCCGCCCCTCTTTAAAATTCAACAGGGAAAACGGATTGAATATGCGTATAATGACAAACAGCTGGAGGAAATCCTTGCGACGCTTCCAGCACAGCCTAAGCCTAACTTACAGCGTTATAAAGGACTAGGTGAAATGAATCCAGAACAGCTTTGGGAAACGACGATGAATCCAGATACAAGGACCCTGCTTCAGGTCAGCCTTACGGATGCCATCGAAGCGGATGAAACCTTTGAAATGCTAATGGGTGATAAAGTAGAACCTCGTCGTAACTTTATCGAGGAAAATGCAATCTACGTTAAAAATCTTGATGTTTAATTTAGAACGGGATAATTTATCCTGTTCTTTACATAGGGTCCAGAGGACCTAGTTTGAGTTTTATAAAAGGAGGTTGGCTCCATGTCAGAAAATGAACGTTCGAATGTTAAAGATATAAATATAAGTACTGAGATGCGTACATCGTTCTTAGATTACGCAATGAGTGTTATTGTATCCCGAGCTTTGCCTGATGTAAGGGACGGATTAAAGCCGGTACACCGAAGAATTTTATATGCTATGAATGACCTCGGGATGACGTCTGATAAACCATTTAAGAAATCTGCACGTATTGTCGGTGAAGTTATTGGTAAGTATCATCCCCATGGCGACTCTGCTGTTTATGAAACTATGGTCCGGATGGCACAACCTTTTAACTATCGTCATATGCTTGTTGATGGCCACGGGAATTTTGGTTCTGTCGATGGCGATCAGGCAGCAGCGATGCGTTATACGGAAGCACGATTATCAAAAATATCTATGGAACTACTCCGTGACCTGAACAAAGATACGGTTGATTATCAGGAAAACTATGATGGCTCGGAAAAAGAACCTGTAGTAAT
>NZ_JAZVJO010000406.1:0-5021 GCF_059453735.1 Peribacillus sp.
ATTAACGAATGAAGCAGGCACTGTAACAGATACCCTTGTCACAGATAGCTTCGGTAATGAGACAGGAAGAACGGGAACTACAGATAATCCATATGGCTTCCAGGGCGAAGAACAGGATGCCACAGGTCTTTACTACCTGAGAGCAAGATACATGGATCCTGCAACTGGAACATTCACCACAATGGATACATATGGCGGAAGCCTGTCAGATCCGATGAGCTTACACAAGTATCTGTTCGCCAATTCCAATCCGGTTATGTATTCAGATCCGAGTGGGCATATGACACTATTCGAAACTGAATGTGTCTTCGGTATTATAGGAGAATTGGTGGCTGCTGATTTATATGTATTGCAGTTGGTTCTTTCTGATGAGCCTCAGAATTTTGATGCATTAACATTTGCACAATACGTAATCATCGGTGCCATTATCGGATTAATCGTAGGATTTGTTGTGTTCTTTTTGTGTGAGGTTCTTCCAGTATTACTAGCATTCTTTGGAAATCAACCTGATAAAGTTGAGAAAGTTATTGAACGTTTATCATACACTCCCTCTTCAGGCACTGAAATTTATAGTATAGCAGAAAAAACAACTACAGTACTTGGGAGATATTCACCAGATATGAAAGCAATAATCGAAGAACTCAACCTTGCTAAAAGCACTGTTTATTCAGGTAATGTTGGAGGATTTAACATCTTAAATGTACCAGATGAATTAGTTAATTCAGCCACTTTCTGGACTGACTGGAATCTTCCTTTCTTACAAGCAGCCTTAGAGAGGGGAGATAAATTTATTTTTGCAACGAATATTTGGTCAAATATGTTTGTTAACGGAAAACTTACAGGATACGGAAAAGAAATTCTTTTTCTAGCCTATAGTAAAATATCAGAGATACTTATAGGAGGATAGAGAATGTTTAATACAAATGAGAGAAATTCCATTGTTCAGAGACTAGGCTTTTTAACCAAGAAACAGTTTTCTAGGAAGCAAACGGATTATTCCATTGATTATATTAAAGACAATATTGTTATTTCTGTTTTTTCGGGAAAGCACGAAGAAATGGAAGATATAATAATTACGCAACAGAATTACTATAGCTATATGAATATAAAAAGCAATAGCATTAGAAGACTTTTTATGACTGTATTTGGTGTGCACAGAGTATATCGATTAAGAGAAATGATGCCTCGTAAACTCAGAAAAAAACTTGTTGGATTAAGTCAGATGGAATGCATTAATGTCCTGGCGGATTATTTAGAAAACAATCTTGATTCATTATTAAATAAACCACCACGAAAAATTCTCAATAAGTATCACTTTTGATTCTTAAGTGAAGTGAATTGATGCAGATTGATATGGTACTCCTGAATACCATACCAATCCGCATCAAAATATATCTATGTATAATTCGGAAAAGGTGGATAGGGATTCTCTTGTTACAGATAATCTGTAAGCGTCAAACCGTGCGCCTAACCTCAAATTAATAGAACCGCTGGGTGAAATCAACGGTTCTTTTTTCTGCAATCTTCAGGAATCTTGTCAGACCAGGGCATTAAGTCTTCAATCTTGTCTGGATCGATCTTTCCTTTATCGTCACATCTGTATGGTAACTGCGTAAGAATATATGGGGAGTAACGAATGAAGAAAGCAATTACAGCAATAGTAGTATCATATATATGTGAGTATGGTCCACAAGAGATAAATGAACTTGTCAATGTGGTGAATATGCCTGTTGATTATTTGACTGATTATTTGTTTGATTTAGTAGAAGAAAACATATTGATGTTTAATAAATCTTCTTATCGATTTGAACTAGGGGAGAATGCGCAGCATTACATTGTTGATATTCAAGACAAGAACTCGGATGGGGTAATTCTTCAACCATACTGTGGTGATGAAAAATACCCGTTAATAGAATCATTTGAGATACTTAGTAGTTATTTACGATTAGAACATATTAATCCAACTGCATATCATGTATTTCGAGTAGAAGGAAAGAAAAGACAAAAAATAGATTCGAATCGCCCAACAAAAAAACATCGCGACATAGCAGCACCTTCTATTGAACTAAAAAAACGACAGAAGTGGATCCTAGACAACATTCTTATTCGTTATCAATGTCCGGATTGTGTTCACGGATTTGTGAAAGGGAAATCAATAGTCACAAATGCTCGTTGCCATATTAATCAACGGGAAATAGGATGTTTGGATATAAAAGATTTTTTCCCATCAATTAATTACAAGATGGTGTTGAAAGTTTTCTTGGATATGGGATACTCTAGTGAGGTCGCGAATTCGCTTACGATTCTTACGACATATTATGGAAAACTTCCACAAGGGGCTCCAACTAGTCCGATGCTGTCGAATATTGTAATGAAACCATTAGATATTATGATTTCTGAGTATGCAAAAGAAAACAGCCTGGTATATACCCGATATGCTGATGATATTACGATATCCGGAGAAGATGGTATTGATAGACATCTTAAGTCTGTTGCTAAGATTATCGAAGAATATGGCTTTAAGATAAACAAAAAGAAGTCTCATACTATGAACTCAAAAAGTGGGAAAAAGGTTACAGGTTTATCTGTAGATACAAGTGTAAAAGTTCCGCAACAATACAAGCGAAAGTTGAGGCAAGAGATATACTTTTGTAACAAATATGGTATTTCATTTCATTTGGGACATAGTCAGACAAAAGATTCGAGGTATGTGAATTTCATCGGCTATCTTTATGGAAAAGCATACTATATAAGAATGGTCGAACCTAGTGTTGGAGATGCATTTTTGAAGCAATTGGATGATTTGTTTGGCTATGAGCCTTATAACTCTTTGAATACATGATGGTTGATGTGCATGTCAAACTGTGTCCTTTAGCTGACAACCCAGATATGTTACTCTGACAGGGCAAGGAACTTGCTTGATCGTACTAATTCGATTATAAATAGTTATACTAGTAATTATGAAGGAAAAACTGTAAAAGTTATAATGGCTTTCTTATGATAGTACGTCATACTTGAGTTCATTCGTGAGTTCAAAATGAGTTCATGAGAACTAAAGAACATATACAAATGAGTTCAATGAGTACAACGTTAGCACTGTAAATGCAATAAAATTAAGCATTTGCAAATGGTTTCCAGATAAAAGCGCTCGAACTCGAGTTGTCATATAAATGAAAAATCTTATTGCAAAACTGAAGGTAACTTTATCAGCGCTGCTATGCACGGCAGTGCTCGAGAACGGCGAGTTGGTGTTCAAGCCAAACCACTGATGGAGGAGCAAAAACATGCCGGTATATGAATGGTGGGTCTATATAGTTTTCGCAATTCCGGGACTGTTTCTGTTCTTCATGAACTGGGCCATCTTCATTCACAACGCGCGCGGCGGGAAATGGGTATCGGGCATCCCCATAATCGGCGGTCTGTGGATTGCAGTCGTATGCCTGATATCACCGTATAAATGGTTCGCACTGACAGGCCTAGCGGATCCCGGGGTATGGCAGTTGTTTCAGGCACTGTTCCTGGAGCTGTTCAGCAAGGGCAAAAAGAAAGAATGAGGTTATAATATAAACGCTATTCCATTTCGAAAGGCAGGACATGATCATGAACGAGAACATTACCAAAAGAAATGAACTTCTGGCGCAGAAGACAATTGAAGGACTTAAGTCACGCAACATGGAAGGCTACTATGCTGCGAGCAAGGAAGAGGCGCTGAAGATCGCGCTCGAACTGATCCCTGAGGGAAGCTCCATTTCAATGGGCGGCGCCATGAGCGTTCATGAGATCGGACTGTCCGAAGCTCTCAAAAACGGCGCATATAATTTTATCGACCGTGATGCTTACGAAGATAAGCGCAAAGCAATGCTTATGGCATACGATGCGGACTTCTTCCTTTCGAGCGTAAATGCCATGACAGATGACGGAATCCTCGTTAACGTCGACGGAAATTCCAACCGTGTTTCTGCCATCTGCCAGGGTCCGAAGCAGGTCATCTTCATCGTTGGAATGAACAAGGTCTGCAGCGATCTTGATGCCGCAATGAAGCGTGCGAGAAACGTTGCCGCACCGATCAACGCCCAGCGTTTCGGACTTGATACACCGTGCTCAAAGACGGGCAAATGTTTCGACTGCAAATCACCTGACACTATCTGCTGCCAGATCCTCATCACACGTTTCTCAAGACACAAGGGAAGGATCAGCGTCATCCTCGTAAACGACGAATTGGGATTCTGATATAGCAAAATAACAGAATGGTATAATGTATCTGTTTGGGGCTCCGGCCCCGGACAGATATTTTTTGGATAAGGAAAAAACTATGTTAGACAAATATGCAAAAGAGATAAAAAAATACGTGCCCACCGTCGTTAAGACAAGAAAAGGTGCTGTGAAGCCTACCAGAAAGCAGTTTACAAGACTTTTGGCTGCTGCAACGGCTACGAGAAAAGTTCCAGGAATGCCTGACCGCGTTGATGCTGACACAGATTACAAGTGCACACCGAAGAACGTTGCGACCGTTAAGGATTTCCTCATGAAGATGTACCAGATCGACTCAAAGGAGAGCCTGATCAAATACCAGAGGATCCAGTTCAGAGGCAGCGTTCAGTACGAGCAGTTCATGACTTTCTGGAAGGAAGCGCCGCTGTTCGATCTTGAGGAATTAGACAGCAACGGACGCAAGGCTTTTGATAAGACGATCGCGCTTGCAAAGCCCTTTTACCCGATGCTTGGGGAGAAGGGTTTCTACGCCTGGGACATCAGCGAATACATCGGCATCTGCAGGATCGCAATGGGCTGCGGGATCATTAACGAGAAAGAGTTCGACGAGATCACTGACAGGTTCGTAAGAAAGGCACAGGTGTTCTATCACTCTTTCGAGGAGTATGCATATTCGTATGTCTGCGGCGCGTTGTTCTTCGATGCATCGAATTTCGGTGATCAGGAAGGCGTGGGTCAGTTCTTCGAGATCCAGAAGAGCATACTGAAGTATCTGTTCGATGAGGACGAAGGTGACTGGTGCAATTTCA
>NZ_JAZVJO010000407.1:0-2118 GCF_059453735.1 Peribacillus sp.
GTGCTCGGCTTTAACCTCATGGGAGATGGCCTGCGAGATGCATTAGATCCACGAATGAAAAATTAAATAATTGTTAATAAGAATCAGTTGCTTTTCGACTGGTTCTTTTTTCATTGTTAAAATACACTTTACGACAAATTAGCTACTAAATACCTAGGGCGAAATAGGAAACTACCTACTTTTTTACCTTATTCACACTAGTAAGTTATGGTAATTTTAATATAGTAAGAAAATTCGGAACTATTAACAGGTTGAAAGGGGCACATATTAATGAAAAAAAGTTTGGCTGTTTTATGCATTATATTAATGAGCTTCGCTTCAGTAACAACTGCTGCACCAATTAAAACAGAACCAACTAATTCTAATCCTGGTCAACAAAACCAGAACAGTATTCTCAGAGTTAAGAAAGAGGATTCTGATAAGAAATATAAAGATAATGAAGAGGTACGGGTCATTATCGAAATGAAGGAAGAACCGGCCATTCAATATGCGCAGAAACAAGGGAAGCGCTATAAAGATTTAAATGAGAGCACAAAAAGAGAGCTGAAGGCAGAAAAACTTGCCGGACATAAAAAAGTAAAAAATAAGGTAAATGAAAAGAAAGTAAAATTTAAAGAGCTGAAGAGTTTTACGACAGTTGTAAATGGATTCAGCGGAGAAGTGGCTTATGGTGAGATAGATAGTATTCTAGATATAACTGAGGTAAAGAGTGTAAAAGTGGTAAATGAATACCAACGACCAAAAGAGGAACCAGATATGGTTTACAGTAAGGAGTTAGTACAAGCACAAGAAGCATGGCGTGATTATGGGTATCGAGGAGAGGGAATGGTTGTAGGTATTATTGATACCGGTATCGATCCAACTCATCGAGATATGGTCCTCTCAGATGGAGTTGAACAAGAACTGTCTAAAAGTGAAATATCAGATTTGAAAACAAAGAACAGTCTTCCAGGAATCTTTTATACGGAAAAAGTTCCGTATGGCTACAACTATATGGATGATAACCAAGATATTTTAGATTCAGCAGCAGGAGCTTCAATGCATGGGATGCATGTGGCAGGGACAGCTGGTGCAAATGGGAATGAAGAAAATGGCGGGATAAAAGGAATTGCTCCTGAGGCCCAGTTACTGGCATTAAAGGTGTTTGGCAACGATCCTGAGATGCGTTCCACATGGGCAGATATTTACGTAAAGGCAATTGATGATGCAATTATTCTCGGAGCTGATGTCTTGAATATGAGTCTTGGTTCAACAGCTGGATTTATAGCCCCAGATGATCCAGAGCAACAAGCAATTACACGCGCTGTTAATAATGGAATAATGATGTCTATCTCGGCCGGGAATTCGGCACATATGGGGAATGGGTATGCGAACCCTTTAGCTTCAAACCCTGATATCGGTGTTGTTGGATCACCTGGGATTGCCTATGATTCACTGCAGGTTGCATCGAGTGAAAATAATTATATTGATTTAGATTCAGTGACGTATTCCATCGATGGAGCAAAGGTTGAAGCACCATTTATGTCGGCAAGCAGTGTCCATCCTAATGACGTTGCAGAGAAAAACTATGAGATTGTCGATGCAGGACTTGGAACAATAGAAGAGATTGCAAAAGTAGATTTGAAAGGTAAGTATGCATTAATTAAACGAGGAAATATATCCTTTGTTGAGAAGGCATTGAATGCTCAAGAAGCAGGTGCGGAAGGAGTATTTATATACAATAATACGGATGGATTTATTTCTATGGTAACAGAAGCAGCCATTCAAATCCCACAGCTGTTTATGCTGAAAACAGATGGAGATACCATTGTGACGGCATTGTCCAATGGTCAAACGGTTTCCATTTCATTTGAAGGGAAAAAGCAGAAATCAGCCAATCCATCTGCAGGCAAGATGAGCACATTTACGTCGTGGGGGGCAGCGCCTAATTTAGATTTCAAACCAGAAATCACAGCACCAGGCGGTCAAATTTATTCGACATTGAATAATAATGAATATGGGATGATGAGTGGAACATCGATGGCAGCACCACATGTTTCTGGAATTGCAGCATTGATATTGGAACTTAATCCGGACCTTACAGGGCAACAAGTACGTGACATCATTGAACAAAACACG
>NZ_JAZVJO010000408.1:0-4493 GCF_059453735.1 Peribacillus sp.
CTTTTTTATTAAATAAATATTACCATTTAGTTCTATATAACAGTAAGAACGTCCTTTTTTATTTCATTTATTTTACTTTTTTGTTATTTTATAATAATTAGGTTTACATAGGTTAATAGTAGTAGATTCTGTCCTGTTACGTTTTAGCTAGTCTAAAGAGGGTATCTTTATTATCCAAAAACACTTTTTACTCAAGATAAATATACACTATGCCTATTTGTGAACATTTCCCTATACCGACAGTAAAACCATATTTGTCGAAATATTCTGAAATTTATTTATTAAAAAGACATCAGCTTGTCCCGCTGATGTCTTCCTTCTATTATAATAGTTATTGCGTTAAGTACTTTTTCCAAACCGGCTTCATCTTGTCTACCACCAGATGACTACCGCCTCTTCCTTTGACGTCTTCCATCATCCAAGACATCAGTAATTGTGGGTTCTCGGTATTTACTCCGACGAACCAGCCGTTTTCATTTCCGCTGCCGCCTTTGTTTAGTTTGGTTTCAGCTGTCCCTGTTTTTCCTGCAATTGAAATGTCGAGATCATCGAGTGTGTGCCCCGATCCTTTCGGGTGTTTGACGACCTGTTCGAGCATCGTTAACATGCTTGATGCCTGTTTTTCAGGAACTACGTTTTTCTTCCAGGCTTGGCTTTTCTTTTCCCCGTCGAACAAGACAGGCGAAATCATATTTCCTTTGTTTACATAAGCTGAATAGGTGAGCGCTAAGTGAAGGGTACTCATTTGAATCTGGCCTTGCCCATAGCCGCTGTCTGCTAGACGACCTTCACTGTCAATTTTCCCAATTCCAGACTTAGTGATTGGATAGTCGAATGGAATGGTTTCTCCAAAGCCAAAATCCTTCAATCCTTCTGAAAACTTAGCTGTGCCCAAATTTAAGGCTTTCTGCGCAAAGTATATATTATCTGAATAGATCAGCGCATCAGTCATATTAATATCCTTGCCTGGTGTCGCCACACGGGTAATTGAATGGTCTTTCCAATTCGCTTTTTTCCATGATGCACCTGTAATCTTGATTGCTTTCTTAGGATTTAAGCCATTTTTCATCGCGATTGATCCTGTCAGCCCTTTGATTGTGGAACCTGGGGTATACACGGAGCTAAACCGATTAATCATTGGCTTGTCTGGATCTTCTTCCCACGCCTTTTGGGTTTCATTTGACATGCCTAGAATGTATTGATTCGGATCAAATGACGGACTGCTCATCAGGACCAATGTCTCGCCTGTGATCGGATTGATGGCGGCGGCTGATCCATTCTCATTTTCATACTGCTGATAAATTTGCTTTTGGAGCTCCGCATCAATGGTTAAGATAATCGTTTCGCCTTCAGCTGCCGGCTGATCGGCAATGACTTTTTCTTCGCCATTGCTTGCTGCGATATACACTTTCGCTCCCGCTTTTCCTTTAAGACGGGCTTCAAGCAGCTGTTCAAGCCCCCGCTTGCCGATTTCGTCTTGGGCGGTGTAGCCTTTCTCTTTATTCGCTTTTAAATCTTCAGCAGATACGTCGCCAATATAGCCGATTAAGTGGGCAGCGCTTTCTTTATACGGATATACGCGGTCCTGAATTTCGTTAACCGTCACCGATTGGATGCCTGCGACTTTTTCTTTCGTTGCCGTATCTTCCAAAGACAGTTTTTTGATTGGTACTAAATAATTAGGCTGTACCCACGATTGATTTAGTTTATTTTCAATTTCCTCTTTAGATATTTTTAAGGCACTCGACAGCTGGGAGAGAATCCCCGCTTCGTTTCCTGCCATTTCTTCCGGCACGATCCCGACTTCGTATACACTGCCGTTCATCGCCATTCCACGCTCATTGCGGTCGACAATTTCACCGCGGATGGCTGGATAGGTTTTTACCGATACCTTTTCTCCTTCTTCAAGCTCAGGAAAGATATAACTTGGATTCCATTTCACATACCAATTGGTTTCATTTTCTCGTTCTTCTTTAACAAGCGTGGCTTTATGGTCAAAATTGATTTCCCCTGCTATCGAATTCATACTGACGGAAAACGGCAGCGCGACTTTTTTCTTATCTTTATGGTCCTGCTCTTCTGTCGGCTGTTTATACGTTACCTTTACTTGTTTGGCCTCAATGCCCTTGTAAATTTTTTCGTAACGCTCCGCAAATTCAGCTTTCGACATAGTCTTTTTTGTATCTTTGGATAAGTACGTGTACATTTCAGTGAAATTTTGTTCATTCCATAGCTTCGTGTAAGCTGCTAACCGTTCTTCTGGCTGGGGTTCTTTGTCAAAACAGCCAGTTAGAAGTAATATAGCTGCAACCAGTACCGGAGCAAAAAGGTGTTTCTTCATATTTACCTCCCTGTAACTAATGGTGTCTTCCTTCTATAGTAACAAATTATTAGAAAAAAAAGTGAATTAGTGGCGACAAAACGACAAAAACCTGCCCCATAAGTATGGGACAGGTTATTCATTAATAGATTCTCTTCCGTCTACTATGTCTTTCTTTCAGCCAGCTCCGGACAAACACGAATCCAAGTGAGAGCGATACCGCCACACCTGAAATGGTCACAAATAGAGCGAGATATTCATAAATACTAAATTGATTCATCTTTGACCAAGGAATATTCCCCTTCAGTTGTTCCGTAACCAAATTCATTCCAAAGATCCCGGATATGGTTGAGTAAATCGTCAGAACCTCGAGCAGGTAACTGCTCCGCTTACCGGATAATTTATCTTGATTTTGGTATAAATCTGACAGTGTTTCTTTTACATCTCGGTAGAGGTCTTCAATTTTAAAGTTTTGCCTAATTAACTCAAAAAGTTCCTGCCCTGTGGAGGTACTGTTGATTTGCGGGAAGTAATACTTCGCTGAGAACTCGGTAATCATGACAATCAGCAGCTCTGTTTGCGATTGGTCTTGTTCAATATCAATCTGCGAATTTTCATGTGTCAGTTCGAGCAGGACGATTTTGTAATAATAAAACAACAGCAAGGAGTAAAAATGTTCTCCATACATTTGACCTGCCAATTGCTGCTCGAGCTCATCGCCAGCTTTGGTCACACAGATAAATGCATCATCACCCACAATATAGTATGTTTCATCTCCCCAGCGATCGTACACGTTTTCCTGACAATACCGTTTGATATAATCTGGATTCTTTGCTCCTATAAAAGGCAGCCCCTTACTATCATAACCATTCATGCCAACCGCTCGATATAAATCAATTTCTCTTATGTTGCTATCTTCTTCCAACACAACGTGGCCAATTACGTACATTCGTTCATCAACGAAGAAAGGAAGACTCCCAAAATACGTTTCTTGGCTGCTCTCGGATTCTATATAGTCCTTCAATACGGTTAAAAGTTCACTAAATACAAATTTTTTTACATTGGTGTAAGGTGCCTCATCATCGGCATAAAAAATTTTCGTGCTCACCTCATCCTGAGCAATCGGTTCAAGAACTCGAAAAATATCACCAAAAGCCAAAACAGCGGAATAATCCATCCCCTTTGGCAGTGTAATTCGAATATTCATAAGTCCGATATGAAAAGGACAGATAAAGATATCGAATGAATCGATGGTAAAGTCCGTGGTGAGAAAGGTTGAGGTAAGTGTAAACTTTTGATTGATTTTTTTTGTGAAGCGTCGAAGTCCTTCTCTTTTTTTATACGTTGAGGGAAAGACAATGGGTTCTATATTCGGCATAAAGTACTTTTCCATTGAACGGTGAGAAACAGAATCACGTCCGTAAAATCGGTTTTCCAGATCCATATTTTCTAAATCAAAAAAAACAAATCCCTTTTCAAGCAATTTTTCTGCAAAGCCTTCTATTTTTTCTTCTTGGAGTAAAAACGGAAAGACAAACTGGAGGTTCGCTTTACGTGTGGTGAGATCCTGAGCCATTTCTGGATTCCCTTTTTCTATTTCAGCCATATCTCAACCTTCACCTCTTCCTAAGTCTATATATCTTCAATTTACCCCGACATGATGAATTCAAACGAAGGAAAAAATCCCATAAAAAAATCCCGCAACTAAAAGCTGCGGGCCACCAGAATGTTCTTTTTCCGAAAAACATTCTCCATTCGGGTACTAGATTACTTGAAAAAAGCCAGAAATTTGGAATCGGTTTGGTTTTCACAAAACACCTTCCAAAAGCAAATATGTAACGTTCTGATTAGTATTTTCAATCAGGGTAGTTCTATTTAACCATACCTCTTTCCTATTGGGAAACATGCAGATACTCTGATATACGACAAATATCAGGTCAATAGAATGATTTTCCTCCCTATTTTCGTTGTTTTTCAACAAAAATATAACTTTAGGCATATTTTTTATTATATAGAGGTTTCTACCCTTTGCCAAAAGGGTAAAAGGAAGTAATTACGTAAGAATTGGAAAAATCAGCAAAGGAGAACATCAGATGAATCTTGAAATGTTAAAATTTCGACCTCAGACTAAAAGCCAAGTGAAGATTACTGCTATATCAGGAAAGTCCACTAC
>NZ_JAZVJO010000409.1:0-10537 GCF_059453735.1 Peribacillus sp.
ATGGCAGCCTTAAATTCTGCTTCATCATGTAAACGACCTGCTTCTGTTAACTGACCAGCTAATTCATCAATAACGTCTTTCTTTGTGACACTCTTTAAATCTATGATTATCGTATCTACTTTTAATAAGTCTGTGATTTTCATCAAATCATCCCCCTGTAAGCTCAGTGATTGCTATTTGCGGCAATAATTCTTCGATTCCTTCTAGTGAACATAAATCGGCTGAAAAAGCGGTGGCGCTTCCTGCTGCCAGGCTAAAATGAAAAGCAGAAAGGATGTCTTGAGTCGTTTCATAGGTTCCAATAAATCCTGCCACCATTGAATCACCAGCACCTACTGAATTAACCACATTGCCTTTAGGTACATTCGCAGTATACGCTTTGTTCTTTGTACAAAGGACCGCTCCATCCCCAGCCATGGAGACAATTACATGCTGAGCACCCATCTCCACCAGTTTCATTCCATACTTAAACGCATCATGTACATGATTTATTTCAGTTGAAAATAGTTCCCCAAGTTCGTGATGATTCGGTTTAACGAGAAACGGTTGATAAGGGATAACCTCTAGTAATTCTTTTCCACTTGTATCGACGACGACGTTTATTCCCTTCTCAGAACATTTTTTTGTTAGATGACTATATACATTTTTCGGAAGACTAGCTGGAATGCTTCCTGATAGAACCAGTATATCTTCAGCCTGTAAATCATCTATTTTCTTAACTAATTGCTGATAGCTTTCTATCGTGATGTCAGGTCCTTGGCTATTAATTTCCGTTTCGATACCTGTCTTTAGTTTAATATTGATTCTTGTATCTCCCGATGCTTCATTAAAATCGGTCATGATTTCTTCTTGATGTAAAAAGGTTTTTACGAATTCTCCTGTTTGGCCGCCTATGAAACCAAATGCTGTTGTATCATTTCCGATTCTTTTTAAGACTCTAGAGACATTTATTCCCTTCCCTCCTGGGAATTTACAATCATGAGTTGTTCGGTTTACGCTGCCCATCTGGAAATTCTCTACTTCGACCAGATAATCAATCGAGGGATTAAGGGTTACTGTATAAATCATTTTACCGTCACGACCTTTACTTTAGGATTTTTCTTGAGTTGTGAAATTGCTTCTTCATCATTATTGTCCGTAATAATAATGGCATCGTTTACATCAGCGACCTTAGCAAAAGTAGCTTCATTTAATTTTGTACTGTCACCTAGTACATAGCTTTCGCTCGACAATCGGATAGCCGTTTTTTTTAAGAGTGCTTCATCAGGATCCGGTGTTGTGAAACCTAGTTCAGGATGTATCCCATTCATCCCAAGAAAGCATTTGTCCATTCGGTATTCATTTAAAAATTGGACTGCCGTTCCGCCGACAATAGCATTTGTAGAAAATTTAATGCTGCCGCCAACCAAAACCGTTTTTATTTCTAGTTGAATTAATTTGGGTATATGCATAAGTCCGTTTGTTAAAACGGTTACATTTTTGTCCTTTAGATAGGGAATCATTTCTGAGACAGTTGTTCCTGCATCTAGATAAATGCAATCATTTTTCTCAATAAATGAGGAAGCAACCTTTGCAATCGCTTGCTTTTCAGCTATGGATTTGGTTTGGTTTTCATATGTTGTTGGCTCAAGACCTTTTCGTTGAAGCAAAGAGGCTCCGCCGTGTACACGTTTCAGCACTTTCATTTCTTCTAGCTGTACTAAATCTCTTCTAATGGTTGATTCGGATACCTGGAGCTGGTCTACAATTTCTTGTAACTTAACAGTTCCCTCTTTCTTTAATAAGGATTGAATGAATGCGTGTCTTTCTGTTGTTAACAAACTGCTCACCTCCACCTTGTAATCACATCATAAATGAAACGGTTTCATTAATCAATCAAAAACATTTAAAAGTATTCATTTTCATTCATAAAAAATCATAAATCGTTCACAAACATTCATATTAACATCTCTAATATTTGTTTTAAGCAGGTGAAGGTGTTTATATGCGGTCGGTTTTTTGAATATTCTATCGAGGTTTTTATTAAAATAACAAGTGCGTTACGCGGTTTTTTTGTCATTGGATACCCTCGCATAGTGAGGATTGTCCGATATTCTATCGAGAAGAATTGCAAAATATAATTACGCAAAAAAAGCCGCTGCATTGAATTTTGCAGCGTTTTTTTAATTAAATCACTCTCGCTTGTTCCCAAATTTTCTTTCCGTTGACGTAGACAGCGTGTGCATGATTAATACCGTAATGATAAGGAAGATACTGATAGGTCGGAATATCCCAAATAACGAAGTCAGCTTTTCTCCCCAGTTCCAGCGTTCCTGCTTCTATGCTCTTACCAATGGCATGTGCCGCATTCACCGTGACTGCGTTCCATATTTCTTCTGCTGTCATTTGCAATTTCAAGGCAGCCAGAGACATAATGAACTGTAAATTTTCTGTTACCGAGCTTCCTGGGTTAAAGTCAGTTGCTAGTGCAACCGCTCCTCCCTTATCAATGATACTTCTTGCTTTCGCATACGTATTTTTGCCTAAATAAAACGTTGTACCTGGCAGCAGGACAGCCACCGTAGTAGAGTTTGCCAGTTTCTCAATTCCGATATCTGTTGCCGCAACCAGGTGATCTACACTCACCGCTCCTAGTGCTACCGCAAGCTCTGTTCCTCCTAGTGAGTGGATTTCATCGGCATGCATTTTTAAGCCAAAGCCTCTCTCTTTTGCAGCTTCCAAAAAGATTTTTGCTTGTTCCAAACTAAATACGCCGGTTTCACAAAATATATCAACAAACTCTGCTAGTTCCTCTTCTTTGATCACGTCCAATAAGAAAATCATCTCTTCAATAAATGCTGAGACACTTTCTTTATATTCCGGGGGGATGGCGTGTGGCCCAAGAAAGGTTGATACTAGTGTAATTGGGTAGACCCTGGACAATGTTTTCACTACTCTAAGCTGCTTTAGTTCCGTTTCTTTATCCAAGCCATAACCGCTTTTTGCTTCAAGCGTGGTTACTCCATGAGCGATACTCGTTTCAAGATGATGAGCGGCCTTTTTCACCAGTTCTTCTTCTGTCGATTGCTTGGTTGCTGCAACTGTAGATAATATACCACCTCCTTTTTCCAGAATCTCTAGGTAAGGCATCCCTTGTTGTTTTAGCACGAGTTCGCCTTCGCGGGAACCGCCAAACACTAGATGTGTATGCGAATCAACTAGACCAGGTGAAACGACTTTATTATCAGCTGATATAATCTGATCAGCGTCAAGTGTGCTTGCCTCTATATTCGTACCTATCCAAGCTATCCTCCCTTCATTGACCGCAAAGGCAGCCTGCTCCTTAATGCTTAATTCCTTCATTTGGTCCCCTTTTAATGGAGTTAGACTCGATTCCGGTAAAATTAACTGTCCTATATCCTTCACAAGCATGTCATAGTTCATGATTTTTCCTCCCTAGCATTGGAATATCTATCTTTTTTTCCTTGGCCGCTTCGATCGCTAATTCGTATCCTGCATCCGCGTGCCGGACAATTCCCATCCCTGGATCTGTTGTAAGGACACGCGTTAACCGCTGCTCAGCCAGGTTACTGCCATCTGCAACAACAACCATCCCTGCATGCAGCGAATACCCCATTCCCACGCCACCACCATGATGCACAGAAATCCATGACCCGCCAGCAGCCACATTAACAAGCGCATTTAAAATCGCCCAATCTCCAACTGCATCACTGCCATCTTTCATATTCTCTGTTTCACGGTTTGGGGAAGCTACTGAACCACTGTCAAGATGATCACGGCCAATGACAATTGGTGCCTTAAGCTCTCCATTTCGAACCAATTCATTAATGGCGAGGCCCATTTTTAACCGTTCTCCATACCCAAGCCAGCAAATACGTGCGGGGAGTCCCTGAAAGGATACTTTCTCACGTGCAAGATCAATCCAACGGTGCAGGGGTTTATGGTCAGGAAATAACTCTTTTACCAATCGATCTGTTCGGTAAATATCCTCAGGATCACCAGATAACGCTACCCACCGAAACGGACCTTTTCCTTCACAGAACAAGGGACGGATGAAGGCTGGAACAAATCCTGGAAAATTGAATGCTTCCTTAACGCCATAGTCGAAAGCAACTTGGCGAATATTGTTGCCGTAATCAAATACCACTGCACCCTTTTTCTGAAAAGCAAGCATACTCTCGACCTGGTGTGCCATGGATTGTGTAGAACGGCGTATATACTCTGCTTCATCCTGGTTACGCAGGTCTGCTGCGTCTTTAAGGCTCAACCCTCTTGGAATGTAACCGTTCAAGGGATCATGAGCTGAGGTCTGATCTGTTACAATATCAATGATGTTCCGATGAACGAACTGTTCGTAAATATCCGCCGCATTGCCGACTAACCCGATGGATAAGGCCTTACCTTCCTTCTTTGCTTTCACTGCCCATGATGCTGCCTCTTCAAGGGAATCAGTCATACAATCACAATACCCAGAAGCTATTCGTTTCTCAATTTTTGCAGGATCGACCTCTACGGCAAGGCAAACACCACCATTCATCGTAACCGCAAGCGGCTGTGCCCCGCCCATCCCACCGAGTCCAGCGGTTAAGGTGATTGTTCCTTGTAAAGACCCATTAAAATGCTGTCTGGCTAGTTCAGCCAGTGTTTCGTAGGTGCCTTGTAAGATTCCTTGCGTCCCAATATAAATCCAGCTTCCTGCTGTCATTTGTCCGTACATCATGAGTCCCTTTTTATCAAGCTCATGAAAATGCTCCCAATTTGCCCATTTGGGAACAAGTACTGAATTCGATAAAAGCACACGCGGTGCAGCTGCATGAGTACGGAATACAGCAACTGGCTTACCGGATTGAATCAGTAAAGTTTCGTCATGTTCCAGACGTCGAAGCGAAGTGACTATGGCATCAAATGACGGCCAATTACGAGCAGCTTTTCCGATGCCTCCATACACAACCAGCTCTTCTGGATTCTCTGCCACCTCTGGATCAAGATTATTATATAGCATGCGCAAAACTGCTTCTTGTTCCCACCCTTTGCATTCAAGCTCCAACCCGCCCTTTTTCCTGCTATTTTTCATCATTCTTCCCCCTTTTTAGTTCCGAGAAATCATCCCTATTCGTACGCTGTTTTTTTAACCAGCTGGTCAAGGTTTCAATATCAAGTGAAAACACGCGGTCCTCCGTAATTGGTTTAACAATCCTTCTCATAGATTGATAGAAATGATGGGTTTGCGGAGCCATTTTTTCGATTCCTCGATACTTAACGGCCTCCATGGCACAGATTGCTTCAATAGCAAGTACGCGTCGCACATTTTGGATAATCGCATAGGCGTGACGAGCTGCAATTGTACCCATGCTTACATGGTCTTCTTGGTTGGCAGATGAGGGAATTGAATCAACACTTGCTGGATGGGCGAGCGTTTTGTTCTCTGAAACCAGCGAAGCAGCGCAGTATTGCATAATCATTGCGCCTGACTGCAAGCCTGGCCTTGCACTTAAAAAAGGGGGTAAATCATTGAGCTGCGGGTTGACGAGCCGCTCGATACGCCGCTCTGAAATACTAGCAAGCTCTGCGCAGGCAATTTTCATAAAATCCATCGCAATCGCTATGGGTTGGCCATGAAAATTCCCTCCCGAAATGACGGTCTCTCCATCATCGACAATTAACGGATTATCCGTTGCAGCGTTGATTTCGATTTCCAATTTTTCTTTTACATAGTCAAGTGCCTGCCACGAGGCACCATGTACCTGAGGAATACAGCGCAGTGAATACGCATCTTGAACCCTTTTTTCTCCTTGTTTTGTCGTAAGCTTGCTTCCAGATAAAAGTGACCGCATGCGCTCGGCGACTTTTATTTGCTGGGGATAACCACGAGCTTCGTGAATTGACGGATGAAACACATCAATAATTCCTTGTAGTCCCTCCATCGTTATTGCAGCTATTTGTTCACTTTGCAGGGCTAAATCGTTTGCTTCGATCCAATTGACCGCTCCCTGTGCAGTCATCGCTTGAGTACCATTTATCAGTGCCAGCCCTTCCTTTGCTGCAAGTGTAATCGGCGTAATCCCTTCCTGAGTAAAGACCTTCTTAGCTGTTTTAATTTTTCCTTTATAGTAAACCTTTCCTTCTCCAACAAGCACAAGTGCAAGATGTGATAAAGGGGCTAGGTCTCCAGAAGCACCGAGTGAACCCTGCTGAGGGATGACGGGATGAATGCCCTTGTTAAGTAAAGTCACTAATAACTCTACTAATTCAGGACGTATTCCTGAATAACCCTTAATCAGCGCGTTCAATCTTAATAACAGCATCACACGCGTAACCGTTTCCGGAAAAGGATCTCCGACTCCACATGCATGTGAGCGAATTAAATTAAGTTGTAAATCATTCACATCCTGCTCATTAATTCTCACCTCGCTAAAGCGGCCGAACCCTGTATTAATCCCATATACCATGATTTTTTCAGAAACAATTCGTTCGACGGCAGCTCGGCTTTTTTTGACATTTTCTATACTCTCCTTACTAATTCCAACGTTTTCTCCCTCATAACAAATTCGTGTGATTTCTGTTAGCGTTAAATGATTCCCAGTCAGTTCGATCATCTCTTTCCTCCTAATCCGTCTTAAACCATACAAAAAGAGACGACAATGGCTTAATCACCATCATCGCCTCCTCATAACTAATGAACTCTAGGCAATGTTTTCCTATATATGATTGATTCCCAGTCCGACTGCTTCATGCTCCAGTCCTTTAACTGGTGCACCGATTGTTCCATAAAATGCAACGGCTATCCATTCTCCTTCTGCTTCTTCTGTATAAGGTTTACCGCGGACTACGGCAAATGAAAGACCTACTGTCCGTTTCATCTCTCCTATCGCGGATTGGCCGCGGGTAACACCCTCGATGGCTTCTAAAATAGCATGATACAGCGCATGAGTTTCTCGGTAATGCTGATCTTCAATTAACCGCTCTCGTTTTGCTGCCGTCTCTACTGCTGCTATTACCTTTTGCAGGTTCATGGATCCAACCCGCCCCTTACAAAAACGAATTTCGGTTAAATTAGGCTGTAGAAAGTCCATTTCTTCTTCGTTTAGAGAGGCAAGCAGTACCGCTAGCTTCCCAATTAAAATTCGCTGTGTCATGAAAACACCCTTTTATTCGGATTATTCACTATTATCTAATAACTATCTCTAGTGTAATTGTCCTTTTCAATAAAAGTCAATCAAAAAAAAACCCAGTGCTCACGAAGCACTGGGACACTATGGCTTATCTTGGTAAATTAAATTCAGCGAATTTCTCTTTGAAAAGAGCTTTTCCGTTATCTCCAATAAAAGGTCCAAATTCTAAGGTAAACTTCTTATAGATGTTAAATTCATCTTTATTAAATAAGAAAACATGATATTTCTCACCTTGTGACCCTGCTTTAATTACCCTTGGATTCACGGGTTCAAGCATGCCTTCGGAAAGTGCTGTACCTCGGTTATCATCGATTCTCAGCTTAGAAACAGTTGAGAGATTAATAGGCTGATCTGATTGATTATCAAGATTAAGTTTCACTGTGAGTGCCACAATTCCACTATCACCAAAATTTTTAAAACGAGCTTTGTTTGCAGCTCCTGGAGTTATTTCCGTGTATTGCACACCTTCTAACGTTACCTTAACATCACCAATTTGTTTGGTTTCGTTGATTCCTGACTTTTCAAAAATCATTTTTTTATCAGCAACATTATCAGTTGTCAGCTGATCGGGATAGAATTTTGGAGCTCCGGCCACTGCCTTTTCTTGATCTTCATTAAAGATAAAGTCAAAGTTTCCTTCACCATTAAAGCTGTTTTTAAATTGATCATTATCCGCCATGCCGCCTTCGATAATATATTTCGGCTTTACAGTCTTTAATGATTCAAATTCTTCATTCGTAAATAAGAAATTGATTAGACCAGTCACCTTTTCACCAGCTGCGTATTTGCCTGTTTCGGTTTCTTTTGTTGATTTAACTTGGTCTTTTTCGTTAATAAAATTCACATGTTCAGCAGCAATATAATTATATTCTGAGTCTAATTGAATCTTTTGACTGTTATTGTAGTAGGCAGGTTTGCCTGTTCCATTTTCCAATGTCACTTTCGCCGTAACCACATATCCATCTGTTTGATCGTCAAATGGGATGGTTACACTTGGAAGCATATCGGTCACCTTTACCACTTGGTATTCGTCTATCAACACGGTAAATCCGTCCATATTATGACTGTATTCTGGACTCTTATTGGTATAAACTACTTCTACTTCACCTTCAGATTGTTCCGCAATCGCAGGATTCATTACTTCATTGGAATCTGCAGCTGCCGCTTCTTCTGGTTCATTCGATGTTTCTTCAACTGGTTCAGTACTCTCTGTTTCTACAGCTTTTTCCGTTTTACTCTCTCCAGCTTTTTTCGATGCCGTTTCTTTTTCTTCTTCTCCACAAGCAGCCAGCAGCAGCAATGATGCTAACACAACTGGCCCAACAAACCATTTCTTCAACACATACTCACACCTTTATCATTATGTATTGCTCATAACCCCAATCTAAATACTTACTATGTTGGAAATTAATCACAAATGTTCATTACCCCCTTTTCGAAAAAGTAAAACTCTTTTTTTAAAAAAACACTTAGTTTATTTATCGTCTTTCATCTCTGGTCTTTGTAATGTCAGTTGGTTTTCTTGTTCAAATAATTTGATGGCTTGATTCATGATGTCCTCTTGATTATGATTCGTTCGATTGATAACCCTTACTGGAGCATGGCCATTGGCAAATAAAAAAACTTGGTGTTCATCAATCTGAATACGAGCATCGACAATAATTTTTTTTTCAAAACTTAGTCTAATCGTCTTCATACAAATTCCCCCTATATGTTTATCAATTCAACTATTTTCTAATAAAACCTTTGTTGCTAGAAGATTTTTCGCTCGACATTTAATTCAAAACAGGGAACAAAAAAAGCAGCACCATGGCTGCTTTTTTTGTTCCCTATTTTTAGAGGGATGTCATAGCTTCTTTGACCGTTTTCACAATAAACGAATAATCATCATCCGTAATGGAAAGCGGTGGTGCTAACTGCAGTACATTGTTAAAGCCGGCAACCGTATCTCCATTTTTACCAATTAAAAGTCCCTTTTGCTTACATGTACTGATGATTGAATTCAATTTATCGACTTCTAATGGTTCCTTGGTCGTTTTGTCTTTGACCAGCTCAATTCCGATTAGAAGACCTTTACCACGGATATCGCCTACTAGGGGATGATCCTTTAACTCGGCGAAATCATTCAACATGCTTTCCCCAAGTTGGGCAGAACGTTCAATCAGTTTTTCATTTTCATAGATTTCCAGATTTTTGATGGCGAGGGCGCACGCTGCTGGATTACCACCGAACGTGTTGATATGACGAAAACGATCGTAGGTATCCTCTCCAGAAAAGGCTTCAAAAATCTCTTTTTTCACTGCCGTAACGGCCAGTGGCAAATAGGCACTAGTAATTCCCTTTGCCATTGTAATAATATCGGGTTTAACCCCGTAATGCATAAACCCAAATGGTTTCCCGGTTCGGCCGAAGCCGCAGATGACTTCATCACTGATTAGTAATGCCCCATGCTTATCACAAATTTCTTTAACACGTTTCATATATCCTTCAGGAGGCATCAAAATCCCTCCGCCGGTTATGATCGGTTCCATAATGACACCGGCAACTGTTTCACTTAGTTCCCAGGTCATGACCCGGTCAATTTCTTCCGCCGTATGAAGTGGATTCCCTTCATCATAATTACGATAGGAGTCTGGCGGGGCAACATGCAAGAACCCCTGAGCCAGCGGTTCATATTTATATTTCCGCTGAGCTTGACCGGTTGCAGCAAGTGCGCCTAGCGTATTGCCGTGGTAGCCCCGATAGCGGGAAATAAATTTATGTCGAGAATGACCACCGGTTTGCTGATGGTACTGACGAATTATTTTAAATGCGGTTTCGTTTGCTTCACTGCCGCTATTAGAAAAGTAGAATACGTACTCATCATCAAGCCATGAATTAAGCTTCTCTGCAAGCTTAATTGCAGGAACATGACTCTGTATAAGCGGGGCATACGGCAGTTCCAGCAACTGCTGATAGGCAGCTTCAGCCAGTTCTTTACGTCCGTAGCCGACATTCACGCACCAAAGTCCTGACATGCCATCAAGATAACGGTTGCCTTTATCATCAATAACCCATGCGCCTTCACCTTTCACCATCACCGTATGTTCCTGACCTGGGCTTGAGCCTTTCATCGCATGCCAAAGGTATTTTTCATCTGTTTCTTGCAAGCTAGGCGTTTGATCCGTATTCGGCATTTCCATTCCCCCTATGTTTAACATCTAATACCGTGCAGTCAGCATTTTCTTTCTTGTATAAAATTCTACGCCATCTTTTCCATTGGCATGCAGATCTCCGTAAAACGATTTTTTATAGCCGGAAAATGGAAAGAAAGCCATAGGGGCAGGAACACCTAGATTCACCCCAAGCATACCTGCATCGATATC
>NZ_JAZVJO010000410.1:0-10159 GCF_059453735.1 Peribacillus sp.
ATCAGAGTTTTTATATAAATAATTTAAAACACCGTTCGCATTGGCGTCTTTTTTAAGCTCAATGACAATTCTCAATCCGGTACGATCCGTTTCATCACGGACTTCATTCATTCCCTCAACCTTACGATCAAGTCTAAACTCGTCCATCTTCTTGACTAAATTAGCTTTATTCACTTCATAAGGAATTTCAGTAATGACTATCTGCTGTTTACCGCCGCGAATGTCTTCAATTTCAGCCTTAGACCGGATGATAATTTTTCCTTTACCGGTTTCATAAGCTTTTTTAATCCCTTCTACCCCTTGGATAATCCCGCCAGTCGGGAAATCAGGTCCCTTAATGACGGTCATCAATTCATCTACACTGGCGTCCGGTTTATCGATTCGCATGATTGCTGCATCAATAACCTCGCCCAATTGATGCGGAGGGATTTCAGTTGCATAACCCGCTGAAATACCGGTTGAGCCATTGGCAAGCAGCGTCGGGAACATCGCAGGCAGAACGATAGGTTCTACTGAAGTATCATCAAAGTTGGATACAAACTCTACTGTCCGTTTATCAATATCTCGGAGTAATTCAGAAGCGATAGCTGAAAGCCGTGCCTCTGTATATCTCATTGCTGCTGGAGGATCGCCGTCAATACTACCATTGTTTCCATGCATTTGAATTAATTCTTTTCGCAGTTTCCAGTCCTGACTCATCCGTACCATCGCTTCGTACACGGAAGAATCACCATGGGGGTGATAATTACCAATAACATTACCCACGGTTTTGGCAGATTTCCGGTAAGCCTTGTCATGAGTATTCCCTTCAACATGCATGGCGTATAAAATACGACGCTGTACCGGCTTCAAGCCATCTCTAGCATCCGGCAGCGCACGGTCTTGAATAATATACTTACTATAACGTCCAAAACGATCTCCGATTACCTCTTCTAGGGGCAAATCCCTATATACCTCTTCACTGGCCATTATTTGCCCTCCTCTGCTACCGATATATTTTCATTATCTAAAATATTCGATTCTTCTTCGAGACCAAATTTAACATTTGATTCAATCCATTTACGTCGTGGTTCTACTTTATCTCCCATTAAGGTCGTAATCCTTCTTTCCGCTCGGGCAACATCTTCTAATTTCACTCGAATTAACGTTCTGGTCTCTGGATTCATCGTAGTATCCCAAAGCTGATCTGCGTTCATTTCTCCAAGACCTTTATACCGTTGGATCATATAGCCTTTCCCAACTTTATCAATAGCACCCTGCAGTTCTTCATCGTTCCATGCATATTCGAGTACCGCTTTTTTTCCGTTCCCTTTACTAACTTTATAAAGAGGAGGCAACGCGATAAAAATTTTACCTGCTTCAAACAATGGTCTCATGTACTTATAAAAGAACGTCAAGAGCAATACTTGGATATGAGCTCCATCTGTATCGGCATCAGTCATGATGACAATTTTGTCGTAGTTTGTATCTGCCACAGTAAATTCAGGTCCCACGCCAGCGCCAATTGCATGAATAATCGTGTTAATCTCTTCATTTTTCATGATATCCTGCAGCTTAGCCTTTTCTGTATTCAAGACCTTTCCACGAAGCGGCAGGACTGCTTGAAATCTCCTGTCTCTCCCTTGTTTAGCTGAACCTCCTGCAGAGTCTCCTTCTACAAGATAAAGTTCATTTTTGTCAGGGTTTTTCGATTGTGCTGGTGTTAATTTACCAGACAGCAGGCTATCTGATTTCTTCCGTTTTTTCCCGCTTCTAGCGTCTTCCCGGGCTTTTCTTGCTGCTTCACGAGCCTGAAAAGCTTTGACAGATTTTTTAACCAAGAGTGTACTCGTATTCGGGTCTTCCTCAAAGAAATAAGCCAAATGCTCGGACACAATTGAATCAACTGCTGATCGTGCTTCACTTGAGCCCAGTTTGCTTTTTGTTTGTCCTTCAAATTGCAGCAATTCTTCTGGAATTCGTACGGAGATAATCGCTGAGAGGCCCTCCCGGATATCTGTACCTTCAAGATTCTTATCTTTTTCTTTTAACATACCGCTTTTTCTCGCATAGTCATTGAAAGCACGAGTCAGAGCTGTTTTCGCACCGATTTCATGCGTCCCGCCATCTTTTGTCCGAACATTATTGACAAAGCTTAAAATATTTTCGGAGTAACCGTCATTAAATTGAAACGCAAAATCTAATTCTATGCCATTCTGATTGCCCTCTAAACTAACGATACTATGAAGGGTATCTTTTTCTTCATTCAAATACTCAACAAATGCTTCAATTCCGTTTTCATAATAAAAAATATCTTGTTTATCATGACGTTCATCGATTAATTCAATTTTAAAGCCTTTTAACAAAAACGCAGATTCACGTAATCGTTCAGATAAGGTGTCATAGTTGTAACTCGTCACAGAAAAGATAGTCGGATCAGGCTTGAAATGAATCATGGTTCCTGATTGGTTCGTTTTCCCGACCTTCTCAAGTGTAGTTTCCGGCTTTCCTCCATTAATAAAACGTTGTTCATAAACAAAACCATCACGTTTAATTTTCACAACCAGCCATTCAGAAAGCGCATTAACAACAGAAGCCCCTACTCCATGCAGTCCCCCGCTTGTTTTATATCCGCCTTGACCAAATTTACCGCCAGCATGAAGAATGGTAAGAATTACTTCAGGTGTCGGCTTGCCAAGCTTATGCATCCCTGTTGGCATTCCGCGTCCTTTGTCCGTGACACTAATGCTGTTATCTTTATGTATTTTTACGATAATTTGATCTCCGTGTCCCGCAAGCGCTTCATCCACGGCATTATCGACAATTTCATATACTAAATGGTGGAGTCCTCTCGCATCTGTGCTTCCAATATACATACCCGGGCGCTTTCTTACAGCCTCGAGTCCTTCTAATACCTGTATGGCATCTTCATCGTACGCAAACTCTTTACTATTTTTCGCCACAGAAATTCCCCTTTCATACTCTTCCGCAATTTCCGGGCCAAATCATCTGTGTGAATTGACTGAAAATCATGTGTCTAGTGAATTGCAGATTATCTCTGCTATCATTTATTTCTCTTTTATATCATAAGTATAATGAATTTTGCACAAAAGAACAAACGTTCCTTTTATTCAAGATCCGTAATTAGGTTATGTAACTTTAGCTATCGTCCATTTATTAGGCGAAAAAAAGGAGCGGCGGCCCGCTCCTTCTCAAGTCTTACTTCGTAAGGGCATGTTCGACTTTAATACAACGATCCATGATGACTGTATAACCTTTGTCCTTCAGGTATTCATAGGCTTCCTCATTAACCACACCGAGCTGTGCCCAAAAGATATCTGCGTCAATCTCAGCAAACTCTCTGGCAATCTCGGGAAGGAACTCCGATCGCCTGAATACATTTACAATATCAATATGTCCATCAATTTCTTTAAGCGATGAAACGGCCTTTACCCCTAGTACTTCCTCCACGCTTGGATTTACTGGAATAATTTCATATCCGTTCTTTTGCATGGCTTCAGAGACCATGTAAGAGGTTCTGTCTGGTTTATCAGATAATCCGATAACAGCAATTCGTTTAGCTTTTTTTAACATAGCACCCATTTCAGACCGGGTTGGATTTTCAATGGTCATGCTAAACAGCTCCTTTTACGTAAGTTTAGTAGTTACAATCAAGTTTTTTTAAAGTTCATGTAAGTTTTTTAACGTAAATTTATTCTCTAAAAATCATTTTAGCTTAAGTTTCCCCTATTTAGCATAACAGAAATTGCGTCGTAAGAAATATTAATAAACTATTTTTAGTTGAAATAAATTTATTAATTGCCTATAAACAAGTAAATATGCTCAGCGCAATACACGCTTTTTAGAAATAAAAAATAACCACTGATCAGTTATTATCGCTACAATGGTTCCAAATATAAGTCCATTACTTAATAATGATGTCACAATCGGTGAAATACCTTTAAACGCTTCGGAAGGTACGAACATCACACCCACACCACATAATAAAGAGACACCGATCACACTCCTTACTCTAGCTGAATCTGCTTCTTTATCGAAATCCGAGAAAGCCATTCCGATCATACTGGCAAAGACAACGAAGGTAACAGAATATCCCACAGGAACAGGTAAAGATGAAAATATATTCATAATGCTGGGAAATAAGCTAAAACCTATAATTAAGACAGCACCTAAAATAAACGGCAGTCTTGAGGTAATACGGGTTGTGGCAATAAAGCCTGCTGCACCTGAAATTGGGACAGGTCCAATGGCACTGAAAACTCCCCCGATCAGCTGATTGACTCCGGTAACAAAGCCGCCTTTTTTCAAACTGACTTTAGTTTGGATAATTCCGAGAGATTTCATTAAGTTTTCAACAACGCGTACACTAGCAATCATGTTCGTTAATAACAGCAATGTGACAAATATTGATGTCATAATCATACCAAAATCAAAATGAGGCTCGCCAAATACAAACATCTTCGGTAAAGAAATCATTGACTGGTGAGAAGATGTAATTGGTTTGGCCGCACCAAATAGTGCAAATAGTGCCCACCCAAACATAAGAGCGATTAAAACTCCATATTGCCTGATTGCGTCCACTTTATGCCTTGTCACATAAAAAGTAAATAGAACTGTCACGAGACTTAAGGCTGCAATTTTTAAGTCTACTCCAGAACTATTATAGCCGACACCCAGCATCCCATTCAAAAATGATTTACTGAGCTGCATGACTAGCAGCAATATGTATATACCGGTTACCACCGGTGTAAAAAGTTTACTGATTTTATCTATTAATCCCGCTAAGCTCAGGAGAATAAACATTAACCCGCTCATCAGCATAGCTCCCTGAAGAGCTTGAAGTGTCTCTGTTGCAGTGGCAAATAACGTAGTACTCATTCCTGCATAGAGTGCAAATACTCCCCACCACAAACCAGCAGGACCTTCATTAATCGGCAGCTTGTGCCCTAGAGTCACTTGGAGCAGTCCTGCCACTCCGAGGACGAAAATAGTCCGCTGTACAAATTCAGCAGCATCAGTACCGCTCAAACCAAATAAATCAGCTACCGCAATAGGTGCTACAATGGATGATGCCATCACAAAAGCTACCCACTGGAAGGCTGAAGCTAGATTTTTCATATTCTCAATCTCCTAATTCCTTAAAATCCATTTCTCTGTTTAATTAGCATACACTATATTTATCGGGATACGAACTTGTTTTTCCACCAATTTTATGTATTTCCGGCCTTCATTATAAATATTTTTTTACGTTTGAAAGAGGAAATCAAACAATACTAATGGAAATTTAGTAGAGACATGATAAAATACATGTGCAGGCTACCTACATATCAATCCTCATTTGATTACCTAACAGGAAAGGGCTATTATATGTTATCAATTATATTATGTTTACTGCTTGCCTACTTAATTGGGTCAATTCCTTCTGGATTGATCATTGGAAAAACCTTTTATCATACAGATATTCGTGAACATGGCAGCAAAAATCTAGGCGGCACCAATACCTTCCGAACGCTTGGTGTAAAGGCTGGGATCGTCGTAACCAGTATGGATATTTTAAAAGGCACACTTGCCACTACTCTCCCGCTTCTTCTTGATACAGATATTCATTTGCTTCTTGCCGGAGTATTTGCGGTTATAGGTCATATGTTTCCTGTATTCGCAGGTTTTCGCGGAGGAAAAGCAGTTGCCACATCAGCAGGCGTAGTTCTTGGAACCCACCCAATTTTATTTTTAATATTGGTAGTGGTCTTCTTTATTTCCTTATACCTGAGCAAATATGTATCACTTTCTTCTATGATTGCAGCGGCAGCAGCTTTAACTTATGCGCTATTTTTTGCAAATGAAGATAAACCGCTGCTCATCGTGCTTGCTGTGTTTGTGTTCTTCATTTTTTACAAACACCGCGCAAACATTAAACGGATCAAGAATAAAACGGAACCGAAAATCACCTGGCTTTAACCTGCAAGTCTGTCCAATAATTGGACAGACTTGTTCATTTTAAATTAAGGAAAAAGAGAAGTGACAAGATGAATTATTCTTATACAAAAGAAACAACTTGGCCGCAGTACCTGATTCCATGTCTATTTATTGCTCTCGTATTCTTTATCCATCAGCAGAATCTTCAAATCAGTTTCTATCTAGCAGGCAGTCTTATGCTAACCCTTGTTTTTTTCAGTGAAAAGAACCGTATAGTCCTCTGGATTTCGATAGCTTTCCTATTTGGACATCTTTTCTATATGTATGCAAATAAATTCGTCGACATAGCTGATGTTTCTTTACCATCTAAGATCCTCTTAAATAGGCTTTTACTGATTTGTATTCTCATTCCGGTTAGTATCATTTACTATTCTTTCATCAAAGAAAAACCTATTAAGCTCATGTATGATCGACCCATAAGATTCAATTCAAAGTTTATGCTGAGAATGGTCCTGCTGTTTTCTATGCCCTTTCTCGTCATCCTGTTAACCAAACCGATCACGCTGCAGCTGCTAACCTATGGACTGCTATTCTGCTTCACACATGCCGCCTTGCAAGAGTTAATTTGGAGAGGGATCCTTCTTCGTGCATTTACCCTTCAATCGACAAAAAAAATCGCCATTCTTACTTCAGGTATAGGCTTTGGCATTACCCAGAGTTCGGTCGGTTTCCAATTCTACTCATGCATCCTTTTCTGCATTCTTGGCAGTTTCTTGGCTTGGCTTACCATAAAAACAGGCAATTTAGTTCCATCGTTTTTACTTTTCTTTTATCTCAGCTTTTTACTCGTCCTCTCAGGCGTTATTTTTATCGGATTTTAAATATAATGGAGGTTATTTTATGAAACCCTTACAAATATCGGCGGAAACAGCTGTCAAATTAGCGGAAACGCTGAATCTTCCGTTAGAGCAAATCATGCATATGCCAGCGCACATTTTAGTAGCTAAAATGGCGGAAGCTGAAAGACTTGAAAAAAAATAAAGACACGTTTATTGCATCACCCAGCTTCTATTTCTATCGAACGCTGGGTGAATCCTGCCAATACTTCTTAGAAAGTTAATTCTTTTTTAAAATTTCATTGAATATCCAATTTCCTTTTGTAGACGCTCCATATTTAACAAGAACTCCCGCTGCCATATCCTCTAAAACAGCAAAAAGAGCGAAAGTGGAGATTCCCACTTCACTCTAGTTACACAGTGCTAAATCTTTTATATCTATAGACAGCAGCCGGCCATTTTCTCCATATGTACACGCATATTCCTTTTGCTTAGCATCTTTCGATAAATGTGGCAGATAATATAAAATATTACTAACTACCTCTTCTTCGCTGCTTGCCATTATCCATTCCAGCGGCTTCCATTCTAAGATTCCTTCGTCACAATCAATGGTCACTTCCTCATTACTTTCAGCAGTAAAAAGATACATGCCGCCCGTCTGCCATGTAACGACCCCATGTGCTGTTAATGAAGTAACAGATAGCCCTGTTTCTTCGAGAATTTCCCTTTGAATGGAATTCAGTGGTGTTTCCCCTGGTTCTATTTTCCCGCCGACTCCATTCCATTTATGTTGATTCGGTTCATTATTTCGAAGCAGCAACAAGTATTCTTCTATACTATTTCTATGTCTTTTAATAAAACAGATTGTATAAATAATATCCATGGTTAATCCCCCCTCCTTAAGCCCGATATTCGCTTCTAAGTTAGCTTTCCTTTATACTAAACATATCGTGAAACGTGAAAGGAGAAATACATGAAAATAAACATCTCTGGTCCTGCATCTCATTGGTATGTAGAAGAAATGGCACTGAAAGAAGGAAGCAGTGTACGATTTTTTGTCAGATATGGCGGACACAGCCAAATTCAAAGTGGTTTTTCATTAGGAGTCAATCTTGATCACCCTGTTGACCCGGCAGCATCAATTAAGCACGAAGGAATAACCTATTTTATTGAAAAAAACGACGAATGGTACTTTGATAATCATGACCTATATATCGACTTTAATGATAAAACAGCCGAACCGGCTTTTCGATACGAAAAAATAACTGAAAATCGTTAAACACCGGCTAACCGGTGTTTTTTTATAAGAAGTATAAACAGCATGTATCAACATGTTAATTGAGCAATTTTTCAACAATCCCTTCAGCCTTTAGGATTTCCCTTTGTTTAGCACCAAGCAAATCAAAATGTGAATACCCGTCGCGGCGATGGTGAATCCATTCTTTGCGAAGTCCGTATTGTTGTCCCCACCGTTCAAGTTTAGAGAGATCTTGACAACCTGCTTTTGTGACCGTGTTACAATCAGGAAAACGGTCGTCAAGCCAGTAATGTGTTAAAAAAGCAATTTCACCTTTATCGATTTTTTGCTTCCATGCTTCTAACTCTTTTCTATTAATGCCAAATGCCACTTGTACCTCCCCTCACTCTCTGCTCATTCTGCTTCTTCTTTTTTATTTTTTTCGTATGCTTGATGCCAGTCCGGATATAATTTCTTGATTGAGATCGGACGGAAGGAATCTTTTTTAACACAAACATGAATCGAAGAACCACTTACTGCAAGTTCCCCCGTTTCAGTTAAGATTTTATACCCGTACGTAACGCGAAGTCCATCATACTTTTCAATCCATGTGTATACCGTTGCGGTTTGTCCGTATTTAAGTGGTTTTTTATAAGAAGCTTGGATATCTAACACAGGTGAAAGAATCCCTTCTGCTTCTAATTCAGCATAATTAAAGCCCATATCTTTAATCAGCTTTGTTCGCCCAATTTCCATCCATACCAGATAATTAGCATGGTAGACAATTCCCATTTGATCTGTTTCTGCGTAACGGACTTCAATATTGTTTTCTGAAATAAGCATTATTTTTCCCCTTTTTTAAGTTTTTCTGCGGCTTGCTTCAAGTCATTTTCTGTAATGACCATTAAATCTGTATCTTCCCATTCATCTGTCGATTTGGGCATTAGACGAAGGGCCTGCATTTGAATGGCTTCATTGATTAAATTAGCAGCATATCGTCCGTTTCCTGGTGCATGATAATGTGTTAAATAAGTAGTTATCCATGCTAACGCTTCTTCTGAAAGAGTATATTGATATTCTTCACTATACCTCTGCATAATTTCAATTAATTCGTCTGTGCTGTAATCAGGAAAATGAATAAACTTTTTGAAACGAGAACGCAGGCCGGGATTGCTTGAAAGAAGACGATCGATTTCGTTTGTATAACCAGCGAGAATGACGACTAAATTTTCATTATGACGAGTCATTTCTGCCACGAGTGTATCAATTGCCTCCTTTCCAAAATCATTTTCACCTTGACTTACCAGTGAATAGGCTTCATCAATAAACAACACACCCCCAAGCGCTTCCTTTATTTTTTTCTTTGTTTTAAGAGCCGTTTGTCCAACATACCCAGCGATAAAGTCTGCTCGGCTTGCAACGACTAAATGCCCTCTTTTAAGCATTCCGTTTTCTTTTAATAGCTCTGAATAGATTTGCGCAACCGTCGTTTTACCCGTCCCAGGATTACCAGTAAAGACTGCATGGAACTGGACAGGGACAGCTTTCATTCCTTGTCGTCTTCGAATGTGCTGTATACGGGCATACGATGCCAATGCTTCAACTTCTCCTTTAATATCTTTTAGCCCGACCAATTTATCAAATGTTTTCCATGGTGAATGCCCTGTAGTAGAATCGTTCATTTGAAAATCTTCCGGTGATAAAATGGTGAACTCAAGAACTTGCTCAGTATCAACCTTCGAACGTGATCCTTTTGTGAAAATGGCGTCTGTGACCAGTGTACGTGCCGTTCGAGCATTTCCAAAAGTTTCGTCGACTTGCTCTTGCTCAAGCTTTTCTTCGAGTTCAATCATTGCTTCTTTCGTTAACAAATAATCATTTTCCAAGGCTGCCTGATTAGCAATCTCGAGCAGTTCTTCAGTGGTATAATCCGGCAGATGAAAATGATTTGACTGTGGAAACCTGCTTCTTAGTCCCGGGTTTGCTTGTAAAAACTGCCTCATCTCATCTGGATAACCGGCCAAAATAACCGCGAATTTCCCGCTGTATTTCTGATTAGTCATTAATGAAACCAGTGTATCGATGACGGTTTGTCCATAATCATCGCCCGATTTTCCATCTCGCTTTAAACTATACGCTTCATCGATAAATAGGACGCCTCCTACTGATT